>NZ_JACAGG010000050.1:0-11878 GCF_030324375.1 Empedobacter sp. R132-2 | reverse complement strand
CAGTACATTAATAAAACATACTTTAATCGAAATATTAATAATCTAAAAACTCAAATTATTTAATATGCACAACGGGTTAACTATAATAAATTATTTTACACTAAAAGTCCAGAGAGTAAAAATCGTTATGAATTTCAAAATGAATATAAAATATCTAAAAAATTGAAAGATAATTGGTATTTATTGGAACGAATTGAGTAATACAATTTCAAAATTTATTGCTTAAACTGTATCTTTGCATCGATTTTAAAGAAGCAAATGTCCAATTATTTTCAATATTTTAAACATCCAATTACTACGTACGAACTTCCCAAAAAGTTTGATTATCCATTTTATTATGAACCTACTGAAATTGCGAAGCAAGCATGTAGAGAGCTACAAGAATACTTGGAAAATCAAACCGATTTTGAACATAATTTTGGTTTAGAAAATGACCAATCTTCCACTCCAATTGGTAAAATGTTTGGTGTTTTAGTTGTTCGAAATCAAAAGAATGAAGTAGGATATTTAGCGGCAGTTTCAGGTAAATTGGCTAATACTAATCAACACAAATTTTTTGTTCCACCTATTTTTGATATGTTGAATAAAAATGGTTTTTTCTTAGAACAAGAAGAACGTTTGAATGAAATCAATCGTATTTTAGAATCATTAGAAAATGATCAAAACTATCTACAACTTAAAGAAGATTTTATTCAATTTGAAATCAATTCTAAGTTAAAAATTGAAGAAGGAAAACAACTTTTAAAATCAAATAAAAAAGACCGAAAATATCAACGAGAAACAATTTCTCCAACTTTATCTCAAGATGAAATTCAATTTTTTGAAGAAGATTTAGTCAAACAAAGTTTACGTGATAAATATGAATTTAGAATTCTAAATGAAAAACTTGATTCTGAAAAACAGATTTTATTAAGCAAAATAAATGTTTTTAAGAATGAAATCAATTCATTAAAAGAAGAACGAAAAATAAAATCTAATTTACTTCAAAATCAATTGTTTAATCAATATCAATTCTTGAATAAGTTTAAGCAAGAAAAAGGATTATTAGAAATTTTTTCAACAACTGTATTTCAACAACCTCCTGCTGCTGCTGGTGAATGTGCTGCACCCAAATTATTGCAATATGCGTTTCAAAATGATTTAGAACCAATTTGTATGGCTGAGTTTTGGTGGGGAGATTCGCCAAAATCTGAGGTTAGAAAACATGGTCAATTTTATCCAGCTTGTACAGGAAAATGTGAGCCTATTTTAGGACATATGTTGCAAGGAATTGAACTGAATGAAAACTTATTGTTGAAGCAAAATTCAACTGTTGAAGAGTTAGAAATTTTATATCAAGATAATGATTTGGTTGTCATCAATAAACCAGAAGAGTTTCTTTCTGTTCCTGGAATTGAGATTAAAGATTCGGTTTATCTTAGAATTAAACATCAATTTCCATTGGCAACAGGTCCAATTATTGTTCATCGTTTGGATATGTCAACTTCTGGAATTCTTGTTTTGGCGTTAAATAAAGAAAGTCATAAACTTCTTCAACAACAATTCATTAAACGTAAAGTTCAGAAACGCTACATTGCACTTTTAGATGGAAATATTGAGCGCGATAATGGTTTTATAGATTTACCTTTACGTGTGGATTTGGACGATAGACCGAGACAAATGGTTTGTTATGAACATGGAAAAACGGCGCAGACAAAGTATGAAGTCATTGCAAGAAAAGACAATAAAACGCTTGTCTATTTTTATCCAATTACCGGTCGTACACATCAGTTGCGCATGCATGCTTCGCATCGTTTGGGACTAAATGCACCAATTATTGGTGATGATTTATATGGTACGAAAACAAATCGTTTGCATTTACATGCCGAATCCTTAGAATTTACGCATCCGAAGACGAAAGAATTGATGAAATTTCAAGTAGATCCAAATTTTAATCTCTAATTTTGCGAAAGAATACAAAGAATGGAAAATAAAGATTTGACAATACGAGAAGTAATTTATCGCGATATGGATACGTTGATTATGGCAAAATTGAAAAACGGATCTAATATTTCGATAGATGATTTGATCGATATTTCTTCTTATTTAGCTGCAAGTTTGTTCCGTGAACGTTGGAAACAAAAAGGTGAGTTGAGCGAAGAAGAAGTGAATATCGTTTTAGGAAATTTAGGTGATTTTTGCAATGAACATTTTGGTGAATATTTTACGCAACAAGATTTTGATAAAATTGTAAAAATCTCCCAATTATTGTTACAAAAACCTACGTTTGATAACGATTCGAAAGAATTTTTTGATGAAATATTGAAAAAATAAAGAAAAAAATTAAGCATAAAAAAACCACTTTATTTGAAGTGGTTTTTTATTATATCTCGAATTGATTAATCAATCACTTTACAAATTAAATCGAATTCGTACGCTTCAATAATCTCTACATTTACAAAATCACCAACTGGTAAATAGGTATCAATTGCAGAAATCAAAACTTCGTTATCAACGTCTGGCGAATCATATTCTGTACGTCCAATAAAGTTATCACCTTCCTTACGATCAATCATTACTCTAAATTGTTTTCCAATTTTTTCTTGATTCAAATCATACGAAATTTGAGATTGAATTTCCATAATTTCTTCAACACGTTGTTGTTTTACTTCCTCTGGTACATCATCTTCTAAATTATAGGCATGCGTATTTTCTTCGTGAGAATAAGTAAAACATCCCAAACGATCAAATTTTTGCTCTTGTACCCAAGCTTTCATTTCCTGAAAATCTTCTTCTGTTTCGCCTGGATATCCACAAATCAATGTTGTACGAATCGCCATATCAGGAACTTTTGTACGCATTGCGTCTAACAAAGCATTCGTTTTTTCGTGTGTTGTACCACGACGCATTGATTTTAATAATTTTGTTGAAATATGTTGTAACGGAATATCAATATAATTACAAACTTTAGGTTCTTCACGAATTACATCCAAAACATCTTCTGGAAAACCAGCTGGAAATGCATAATGTAAACGAATCCATTCGATACCTTCAATCTTAACTAATTCTTTTAATAATGATGCTAATTCACGTTTTTTATAGATATCTAAACCATAATACGTTAAATCTTGTGCAATCAAAATTAACTCTTTTGTTCCATTTTTTGCCAATTTAGTAGCTTCTGTAACTAAATCTTCGATTGGACGAGAAACATTTCCTCCACGCATCAAAGGAATTGCACAGAAAGAACAAGGACGATCACAACCTTCAGCAATTTTAAGATATGCATAATGACGAGGAGTTGTTGTTAAACGTTCTCCAACCAATTCGTGCTTATAATCTGCACCCAATGCTTTTAATAAAAGTGGTAATTCTCGCGTACCAAAATATTGGTCAACATTTGGAATTTGCTCAATTAAATCTGGTTTGTATCGCTCTGACAAACATCCTGTCACGAAAACTTTTTCCACCAAACCATCTTCCTTACGTTGCACGTAATCTAAAATTGTATCAACACTTTCCTCCTTTGCATTATCAATGAAACCACAAGTATTAATCACCACAATTTCCCCAGATTGCTCATGTACAACCTCTTTCCCATTGGCTTTCAGCTGTCCCATTAACACCTCAGAATCGTATACATTTTTAGAACATCCTAACGTAATTACATTAATTTTCTTTTTTCCAGTCGATTTTGTACGCATTACTCTAATTTAAGTCTGCAAAATTACGAAATATTTGAGAGAACTGACCGAAAAGATTGAATGGAACAAGTATAAATAGCTAAAATAAAAATTTTTAAACCTAAATAACTTTAAAGAGAATAGATTTCTAAACAACTAACTATTTTAGAAAATTAATCAATTATTACGATATTCTACTTGAAATCTATTTAATAAATATATTTTAACGAATTGATTAACAAAATATAACAAGTCATTTATAGTTTAATTTCAACAATAAATGTTAAATTTGAGCTAATTAGTATTTTAAGTTAGATGTCAAAGCAATGCTTTGAAATTAAGAAGGTCAAGATTTCTCTTGACCTTTATTTTTTATATTTAATCGATATGATAATGACTCGGAAAAGCCTTTTTAGGATTCTGTTTGAGAATATTCAACCTGAATTGACTTTCTAAAAATCCATAACCATAATTGAAAAATTGAATTAAAGTTGTTTGAATCGATAATAAACCAACTACCGCAGATTTAAAACGAATAGTTGAGAAAATAAAAATCAAAAACATGTAAATTAACCACAAAACAAATGGGGTTTGAAGAATAAATCGATGTTTTGGAAGAATAAAACTCAACAATAAAAATAAAAATGCAACTAAAGTTCCGACAAAAAATAAGCTTGGAAACCAAAAAGTTGGTTTGATATAATTTGGATGACGTTGATTAAGAATTGGGCGTGCAACTCCAAATTGATAAACTTGTTTCGCAAATTTCTTTAACGAAGTTCTACGTTTATGTATCACTTTCGAATCTTGAAATAATCGCGTTTCAAAATCATTTTCCCACAAACGCATTGATAAATCTGGATCTTCTCCAACACGTAAATCAGCAAATCCACCCGTTTTTTTGTACGCTTTTCGAGAAATTCCCATATTAAAACTACGTGGCTGAAATTTACCAATTTGCTTTTTTCCTCCACGTATTCCTCCTGTTGTTAAGAAAGAAGTCATCGAAAAAGTAATTGCTTTTTGCAAATCTGTAAACGAGTCATCTGCATCATCTGGTCCGCCAAAAGCGTCAACAAAATTAGTTGTCAATTCTTTTTTAACCGATTCAATATAAGTCGAAGGAATAATCGTGTCAGAATCTAAGAAAATGAAATAATTTCCATTCGCTTTTTCCATTCCATAATTTCTTGATTTTCCTGGTCCTGAATTTGTTTTGTAATAATAATGAAGATCTAATTGAGTTTCAAATTTAGCACAAACCGCATCCAATTTATTTTTAGAACCATCATCTACAATAATAATTTCGAATGATTTATCCGTTTGTTTTGTTAAACTTGACAATAATTCTGTCAATTCATCTTGACGTTCATAAACGGCAATAATTATCGAAAGTTTTAAATCTTCTTTTTCCAAAATAAATTATTGATTGAATGATTCTTTCAATTCTAAAGTTACTTTCTGGATTTCGTTCAAATCCTTAAAATGATTCGTTTTGAAAGTAGATTTTGATTGATTCAATTCATGAACAATAGCCAAAATTGTATCCAATGGACTTTGCTCCTCTCCTTTCGAAGTTTCGTCAAAATTAATTCCAACCAAAGAAACTTCTTCAATCATTCCGAACAACCATTCTTCTAAAAAAGTATTCAAATCTATCGAATCAATTTTATGATTTGCCCATTGATTTTGTTTCGCTTTTTCAGCTAAATCTGTATTCGACCAAAAACAAATTACCTCTAAATTAGAGCCATCTTCGTACTCAAATTCTTCCGAATACGAAATAGCAAAACCTTCTTCAGAAGTTAAAAGATATACTTTTTGATCTTGACAAATTTCTTTTATAAATTGACTCACTTCTTTTAATTTTGATTTTTAGTTTTTTTACTTCCTTCGTACATTTCGTATTGTAAAAAGTCGCATTCTAACTTACCGTTAAACACTTTTACCTTTTTCGAAGGACGTAAACCGACATATTTTTTGGCTTGTAAATCTGATGTGATAAACCACGCCAATGTATTTGGATAACTCGATTTTAATGTGTCTCCAATTTGTTTATAAAATTCTTGGTTATTGTTTTCAATACGCTCATCATAAGGCGGATTGAACACCAATAAAACTGGGAACAATTCCTTTTTAGATGTAAAGAAATCTTGATTTCTCACTTCAATGAAATCTTCTAAATCAGCAGATTTTATATTCATCTGCGCGATTTTTACCATCATTGGAGAAATTTCGTAACCTACAATTTTATATTCTGATTCCTTGATTCGATTTAAACGCGTATTACGAATTTGTGTAAACAATGTTTCGTCATAATCTGGCCAGTTCTGAAATGCAAAATGCTTACGATGAATTTGTGGCGGAATATTATTTGCAATCATCGCCGCTTCAATCAACATTGTTCCTGAACCACACATTGGATCAAGGTAATTTCCTTTTCCATCATAACCTGCTTGCAACAACAAACCTGCTGCTAAAACCTCGTTAATTGGAGCTGGACCAGTTTCTTCACGATAACCACGTTTGTGCAAAGATTCTCCCGAAGAATCTAACGACAACGTAATTTTATCGTGTGAAATATGTAAGTTGAAACGTACATCTGGAAAATCTTTATCAATGCTTGGACGACGACCATTTTTTTCTTTGAATCGATCTACAATAGCATCTTTCACTTTAAGCGCTGCGTAATGCGAATGCGTAAAATAATCTGAATGAACAGTTGGATCAATCATAAAAGTTTGATCGACATTTAGATAATTTTCCCAATGGAATTTTTTGAATTTCTCGTACAATTGATGATCATTTTTCGCAGAAAACGAAAGAATTGGCTTCTGTATACGAAGTGCCGTACGCAAGCTATAATTTGCTTTGTACATAAAACCTAAATCGCCATTAAATTCAACCATTCGGTTTTGAATTTTAACATCTGCCGCACCCAACGCTTTTAATTCTTGCGCTAATATTTCTTCGAAACCAAAAAAGGTTTTCGCAATCATTCTGAAATTTTCCAAGGAAATAAAATTTTTACAAAAGTACGGGAAATAAAGGAAATTGAGAAAGGAATAATTGTTTTTCGATATTCTAAACTAATTTATATCTTAACAAAAAATATTTCATGGATCAAGAAACTAAATATGAAAAAATATTGGTTCGATATTATAGTAAGGTTTTAGAAGAAGAAATAGTTGAAACACTTTGGACAGAAACCATAGACAAAGAAAAAGGATTATATAAAATTGAAAATATTCCGTTCTATGGTCCATGTTTTTCAAGTGACGATATAGTATTTGCTGAATATGATAACGATGAAGAATGTTTGACTTTTAGAAAAGTAATTGAATTTTCTGGAAATTCGACAGTTCAAGTTATAATAATGAATGATGAAATTAATAGAGATGATATTAGAAATATTTTCAAGAATTTGAATTGTGAAAGTGAAGCGCTGAATGAAAAATACTTTGTTCTAGAAATTCCTTTAAAAATAAATTATAAATCTGTTTTTGATAAATTAATCGAATTACAAGAAAATGAATTTATTGCTTTTGCAGAACCTGTTTTATCAGAAAAACATCGTGATGAAACCAGATAATAATCTTAATAATATTTCTTAATTTCTATATTTTCCTTCATCGACATTCTTCGTACCTTTCGGCTATTAAAGTTTAATTTTTTAGAATTCGATATAAAATGGAAAAAATCACAGATCGTCTTTCAGCTTTGAGAGAGGTTATGAAACAAAATGGAGTTAGCGCAACAATTATTCCTGGAACAGATCCGCACGGAAGCGAATATTTACCAAATCGTTGGAAAGAGCGTACATGGATTTCAGGTTTCAATGGATCGGCTGGAACTGCAGTTGTAACATTAGAAAAAGCGGCTGTTTGGACGGATTCGAGATATTTTATTCAGGCAGAAGATCAATTAAAAGACACGACTTTTGAGTTGATGAAAATGAGAATGCCAGAAACTCCTTCTATCAACGAATGGATTATTTCTCAATTAAAAGAAGGAGAAGTTGTTGGTCTTAATCCGCAAATGTTTGCGCACAATGCTTTTGCAGAAAATTATAACGAGTTTTCATTCAATCAACTTTCAGTTAAAAATATTGATTTAATTGATTTAGCTTGGCAAGATCGTCCTGCTTTACCAGAGAATCCATTCTATATTTATGATGTAAAATTTGCTGGAAAATCTGCTTCAGAAAAAATTTCGGAAGTGCGCAATGAGATGAAAAAAGCAAATACCAATGTATATATCATGAATTCGTTGGATGAAATTGCGTGGTTATTTAATATTCGTGGAAATGATGTTAACTATAATCCATTGACAATTTCATATGCCGCTGTGGATACAGAAAATGCGTATTTATTTATAGATGAAGCAAAAGTAACTCCAGAAACAAAAACTGCTTTAGCAAATGAAGGAATTACAATTCAACCTTATTTAGCGGTTTACGATTATTTAAAGAAACAAAACGAAAAATCGCATGTATTGGTAGATGGAAATCGAGTTAATCAATCGTTATACGAAGCAATTTCTACTTCTTCAACTATTAATTTAATTGCTTCTCCAGTAACAAATCTAAAATCTGTTAAAAACGAAATCGAACAAGAAGGCTTCAGAAATGCAATGGTAAAAGATGGTGTTGCATTGACGAAATTTTTCATGTGGTTAGAAGAAAATATCGAAAATAACATTAATGAAGTTACAGTTGATGAGCAATTGAAATTTTTCCGTTTACAACAGGAAAATTGTAAAGGTGTAAGTTTCGGAACAATCTGTGGATACGCTGATCACGGTGCAATGAACCACTACTCTGCTTCACCTGAAACTGCTTATACATTAGGACGAAAAGAAATGTTGCTAATTGATTCTGGAGCTCAGTTTTTGGAAGGAACAACAGACATTACGCGTACATTGATGTTAGGAGAACCAACGACACAACAAAAAACAGATTATACCTTAGTTCTTAAAGGAAATATTGGTTTATCGCAAGCTATTTTTCCTATTAATTCTCGTGGTTCTTTGTTAGATGTTTTGTCGCGTAAAGCGCTTTGGGAAAACGGTTTCAATTACGGACACGGAACTGGACACGGTGTTGGTCATTTCTTATGTGTGCACGAAGGGCCGCAAAGTATTCGTTTAGAAGAAAATTTAACGCCACTTAAAGCTGGAATGGTACTTTCTAACGAGCCAGGTTTGTATCGCGATGGTGAATACGGAATTAGAATAGAGAATTTAATGATTGTTCAACCAGCGATGTCAACTCAATTTGGTGATTTCTTGAAGTTTGAGATTATTACAGTTTTCCCAATTGAGAAAAATTTGATTGATGTTAATTTAATGACAAACGAAGAAATTGCATGGTTGAATAATTATCATCAATTTGTTTTCGAGAAAATTTCTCCATTCTTAGATGAGAAAGAAACAACTTGGTTAAAAGAAAAATGTGAGGCTATTTCTAAGTAAATTTAATTTCAACAAAAAGTCATTCTAAATTCGTTTCAGAATCAGACATAAAAAAATAAGAAACTGAAAATAAATTCAGCTAGACAAAAAAATCCTATTCGAAAGTGAATAGGATTTTTTATTTCCCATAAAATTTGTATTATTGCAACATATTTGCATTAAGAAATGAAAAGACGAAATACACCAACCAAACAAGCGGTTATTGATTTGTTCAATTCGTGTACGACTGCATTAAATCAGGAACAAATTGAAACACAATTGCAAGGAAAAATGGACAGAGCAACGATTTATCGTATTCTGAATAATTTTTGCGAAGACGGAATGATGCATAAAGTTGTGGGAGATGACGGCGTAAATTATTTTGCGATGTGCAAAACCTGTTGTGAACATACACACCACCACCACGATCATTTTCATTTTCGTTGCACAACTTGTAATCAACTTATTTGTTTGAAAGAAGAAATAAAAATTAATTTACCCGAAGGATTTTCGATGCAAGATTGCAATTGCGTCATCACAGGAACTTGCTCAAATTGCCAATAATAACAACAATGGATTTACAATGGTTTGTAAAATGGTTTAACTCGCCATATTATCATATTTTATACAAGAACAGAAGCTTAACAGAAGCGGAAGATTTTATTCAAAAAATCACGAAATATTTACAACTTCCACAGTACGCAAAAGTGTTAGATTTAGCTTGTGGAAAGGGACGACATGCTATTACATTAAATAAATTAGGTTTTGATGTTTTGGGAATCGATTTATCTGAAGAAAGTATCAAGTACGCTAAACAATTTGAAAATGAATATTTAAAATTTGAAAAACATGATATGCGCGAAGTTTATCATCCAAACGAATTTGACGCGGTTTTCAATCTTTTTACAAGTTTTGGTTATTTTGAAAATTATGAAGATAATTTTAAAGTTTTTGAAACTGTAAAACAACAAATAAAATCACATGGAATCTTTGTTTTAGATTATCTGAATGCAGAAAAAGTAGTTTCGACAATGATTCCTTATGAGGAAAAGCTGATTGATGGAATTTTATTCAAAATCACAAAATCTGTCGAAAATGGTTTTATCAAAAAAGAAATTGATTTCACAGATAAAGGCGAAATATTTCATTTTGAAGAGTTTGTTCGTTTAATTTATTTCAACGATTTCAAAAAAATATACGAAACGGAAGGTTTTATTTTAGATAAAGTATTTGGAAATTATAATCTTGATGCTTTTGATGAACAAACTTCTGACCGCTTAATTTTAGTTTTAAACAAATGAAAGAAAGTTTAATCTTAATTTCAAGTGTGTTAATAGGAGTTTTATTTTCTCGAATATTACTCAAAAATAAACACAACTCAAAACTGCTACTAACCTTTAGTGGTGCGTATTTTTTGGCGATGACCGTTTTAGAAATTTTGCCACAAGTCTATGGACATCCATCCGAAAATCATAGCCATCATTCTATTGGATTGTTTGTTTTATTAGGTGTTGTTGTACAATATATTTTAGAAACGATCAGTAAAGGCGTTGAACACGGACATATTCATTTACACAAAAAAGAGCAATTTCCTTTCGGAATTTTTGGCGGATTATTTTTACACTCGATTATCGAAGGAATTCCTGTTGCAAATGCAGAATCTCACAATTTTATGTGGGCAATTTTTGTTCATAATATTCCAGTTTCAATGATTTTGTTTAGCGCATTATGTCAACATACAGAATCTAACGCAAAGCGTTTTTTGTTTATGACCTTGTTTGCTTTAGCTGCTCCAATGGGGTATTTCTTAGGAAAACATACCATTATTTCTAATTATTCTTTGGAAATGAGTGCAATTGTTTCAGGAATATTTTTACACATTTCTACAGTAATCTTATTTGAAAGTAATGAAGGACATAAATTTAATTTGAAGAAGTTTGGTTCTATTTTAGTCGGTTTTATTCTCGCTTATTTAACCGTTTCAATGCATGTACATTCTCATTAATATATAAAAGCAACTTATTAAAAGTTGCTTTTTTTATTTTTAATAATCACTATATTTATTTAAATAAAGTTTAAAATGAATAAATTAAGCCAATATATTCTACTATTAATAATTATCACAAGTTGTCACAATTCCTTTGATGGTAAAGCTAATAATGCTTTACAAGGAAATTGGATAAAAGAATATTATCCTGAAGAAACTATGATAGATGAAGATTTACCTCCTCCTGATTTTTTTTTCAAACCTAATGTTTTATACACTTTTCAAAATGATACATTGTTTGACGCTAATCAATTTCACAATTATAATAAAAAAACAAAAAAAAATAATTATTTAGGTTATAAGACAAAATTCATTATTAAAGATTCCATTATTTATTGGTACAATACACTAACAAAACAAGATATCGAGTATGGTGAAATAAAGAAATTTACAAATGATACTATTTACTTCGAAAACTTTATGCTTGTTAAAGAAAAAGCACAACAAGTTTATCAAAACAAATTTGATGCAATAATCGTTACAAGTAGTGGTTGTTATGGAACTTGTCCTATTTATAATTATCGAATAGAGGCTGATGGGACTTTTATATATGATGGTGAAAAATTTACAAATATAGAAGGTCTTTACAAAGGCAAAATTAATAAGGAATATTTTAATTACTTTAAAAAAATATTAAATCACATTAGCGTCCTAAACGTTAAAAGAAAGCGTAAAAAAAGCGCGTAAATTTCGGATCTCAAATTATCTTTGAGTTGGA
>NZ_JACAGG010000004.1:97324-151606 GCF_030324375.1 Empedobacter sp. R132-2 | reverse complement strand
TATTCAATCAATAAACAGAAACCAAAATAGAAATATTAACAAATTAAAAATTAATATTACCTAAATGCACTACGGGTTAAACATTATACTTCTATTAATAATAATATTTGTATTAGTTAATATGTAATAACTATATATGTATTAACATTTATGTTTATACCCTAATCTTACAGGTTTTATAAAATATAGAAAAAGGCTAGATTATTCTAGCCTTACTTATTAGCTAAATCCATAAGTTGTTTAAAACAAAGGTAGCCATAACTTTTTTAGAGAAGTATTCAGCAAGTCTTTCGTCGGTGTTCATTGAATTAAATACGAAATTTATATTTATCATCTTATAATCGTAAAATATTTGATAATTAATATAATAAGGTTCTAATTCAACGCCTAGAGTACTTTGTTTATTGTAAAAATACATTATTGTGGTCGGTAGTCCTTCAATTTTTATATTTTCACATCTCTCTTTTTTAGTGTTTGAGGATATTTGTTTTATAAGTTTTACACAATCCGTATTGTTTGGGATTAAAAGTTTATTAAGTTCAACTAAATCCTTTTTTGTTTTTATTAGTTCTTTTAATCCTTTAGTTTCTGTTATTTGAATCATTATCGAACTATTTGTAACGGAATCATTAATTGAATAAATAATGTTTGGTCGAAATCCTTCTTTAATTATCCAATCTTTAGGATGTCTGAAAGTTAAATCAATACCTTTAGATTTTTCATGATTTTTTGTATTTATTATACTGTATTCAGTTTCAATTTTGAAGATATGTTCTTTGGTAATTTGAGAGAATACACAGCTATTAATTAAGAATATAAATAAAATAATATGTTTCATTATAATTTTTTACAATTATAACGATATTTAAAATGTTACAATTACGGTTTTCCGTAATATAATATTCAGAATTAAATTAAACTTTGTAGAAACATATTAAAATGATTTATATCTATTATTTTTTACTCTTTTTGGGAACTTATGTGGTGAATTTAATTAGTAATCTTCTTGGTGGTCTTGTATTTGGTATTTTTATTTCACTTTTTGAAGCTAATCAAAATAAAGTTGTTAATAATACCTCTAAGGGATATCAATTTGGATTAAGCTTTACTTGCAATATGATTAGTTTAGTCTTTATATTCACAATATTAAAGATTTTTGATGCAGAATTTAACAAAATAATTATTATGATTTTTCTGATTATTTGGGAGACTATCTCACTTCTTTCATCAAGTAATGAGCATAATAGGTCTGCTCAATTATTTGGGGCTTTATTAGCTTTTTTAACTTATATAATATTTTGATGAATGGAAAATTTAAGAGAAACAACAATTAAAGAAATTGATTCGTTAAAAACTTCAAAAAACTATTTATATGAATATAAGGGTTCTAAATATGTTGTTAAAAAGAAGAAAAACAGTATTAAAATAGAACCAAGATTAAGCTATTTTGTATTAATTCCATTATTTTTATTTCTATCATTGTTTTTACATCCCTTTTTTTATAAGCTATTTATGTCTATAAAATTTGATTATTTTATAGATAGATATAATATACATAGTTTCTTTACAGTTTTTGTTAGTTATGTTTTATCTAAAAAAATACTTTTCATATTTAAAAAAGATAAAAAGTATGATGAGTTTAAAAATGATTTAGAGAATTATGGTTATAAATTATATAAGCCATATTTTAATACTATTAGCATAATAGTGTTTCTTTTGTTGATATTATTAATTCTATTTAATACTATTAATGAAAGAGGTTAGTTATTATCGCATGATAGAAGTTGGTTATTATCAAATCTTTTTAATGTGGTTTGATATTATTATAATAAATCTTTGTTTTGCTTTTTTCGTCAAGTACAGTTTAGATGGCTTTGTTAATAACGCGTTTGTATTAATATTGTTAGCTCCAATTTTATTCTTGTTATTCAAATACTTTAAAAGGAGATCAGTTACTTTAAATGTTTTATTAGTAGGTCTGATAACAGTTGTTTTAGCATCAGTATTAATGAAAATGATTTTTAAAAGTAAATATAATAACGACGTTATAGTGAAAACTAATTATGTAGGGGTTGTAAGTAGAGAGACCGATGAAACTGATAGTTTTGGAAGGAATGATGAGTATGAGGGGTATATTTCGCCTTTAATCTATCATAAGTTATATGTCAAAGATTCAAATATTAATGAGTTGATTGATAGCTTAAAAGAAACAAATGATATGGTAGGTACAGAGAAATTTATTTTTTTAGAAACAGGTTTGGTTAAAGGTTATAAAGTTGATAGAATATTGAATGATAGTTATGTTAATCTGTTTTTCAAAGTAATCCCGTTTTTTATCTTAGAGACGTTTTTAAATTCACTACTTATTTTTATTTTATCGCTCTTTTTTATGTTGATTTTGCATGTCTATTATGTTAGAAATAAAAGAGGAATGAAAAAGCTTTTGATTCCCATTACTTTTGAAGAATATGATAATTATAAAGTAATATTTACCAAAAAGTAGATTCATATTAGCATCTATGTAGATGATAGGGGGTGGTTTTCTGAGAAGAAAATCACTTTTTTATTTTGGGTATGGGTATGCGATTTTTATAATTTTACTTATAGACTTTGAGCTTTTATATACTATTATAGTGCTGTTTGTTTTATTCAGAATATAGTTGTTTTGTGATAAGTGTTATTTTGTAGTGTCTTAATTACTAACTATATTTATAATACTTAGATGTGCATGTTGTAAACTTAATCTATTTAATAATTTTTATAGATTACTGTGCAATAGTTGTGCAATTGTATAAATCAAAAAAGGTAACTACTATGTTATTAAGTAATTACCTTTCTTAGTTGTACGGGCGGGGAGACTCGAACTCCCACACCTTGCGGCACTAGATCCTAAGTCTAGCGTGTCTACCAATTCCACCACGCCCGCTAAAATCTCACCGATTTGGATTGCAAATATACACAAGTTTTCTTTCTAACAAAATTTCGAAATAAAATTTTTTTAATCTTTTTTTACATTCTAAATTTGTACAAAGCTTTTACAAAAATGGAAATTACAGGAAGAATTAAGAAAGTATTTGAAACTCAAAATATTACTGCAAGTTTCAAGAAAAGAGAATTTGTTGTTACAACGCAAGAACAATATCCACAAGATATTTTAATTGAGCTTACACAAGATAAGACTGATGTGTTGAATGCTTACAAACCTGGTGATGAAGTGAAAGTTTCTATCAATATTCGTGGTCGTGAGTGGATTAATCCAGAAGGAGTAGCAAGATATTTTAATACAATCCAAGCGTGGAGAATTGAGAATATGGCGAATGCAGCTGCACAAGCACCTCAAGGTTACGATAATTTTGCACCAGCGCCTCCAGTAGATACTTTTTCTAATGGAGATGATGATGATTTACCATTCTAAGGAAAAAAACATCAATTAATACTAAACGTGTTCTTTATTGGACACGTTTTTTTAATTTTATATAAATTATACACAAAACGATATGTATTGGTTAAGTTCTGATTTAATCTTTCCTGATTACGATGAAGTGAATAGCGAGGGAATTATAGCTGTTGGAGGAGATCTTTCGCCAGAACGCCTAATTTTGGCTTATCAGAAAGGAATTTTTCCTTGGTTTAATGAAGAAGATCCAATTATTTGGTGGTTTCCACAAGATCGATTTGTTTTATTTCCAGAAAATTTACATGTTTCGAAATCGATGAAGAAAGTTTTTCGAGATCAAATATTTACGTATTCAGAAAATAAAGCGTTTCGAGAAGTGATTACAAATTGTTCGCAAGCGTATAGAAAAGATCAGGACGGAACATGGATTACAAATGATATGATTGAAGCATATTGTACGTTACATGAAATGGGAATTGCTAAAAGTATCGAAGTTTGGCAAAACGACGAATTGGTTGGTGGTTTTTATGGAGTTGATATGGGCGATGTTTTTTGTGGAGAAAGTATGTTTGCGAAAGTGAGCAATGCTTCCAAAGCTGGTTTTATACAATTTGTAGCAAAATATCATAAGAAATATAAGTTGATCGATTGTCAAGTTTATACCGAACATTTAGCGAGTCTGGGTGCAATGGAAATTCCGAGTGATGTTTTTTTGGAATATTTAGAGAAATAAAAAAATCCGACAATATTAATTTTGTCGGATTTTTTAATGATTTACTAATCACTTTACTTTGTAAAATTGATTGGATATTTTAAATTTTTATATTCATTTAGATCTGCATTTAACGATCCAACTAATAAACCCGCTTTTATTTTTAGCGGAACTAAGTTATCATCGTCAGAAATCCACATCGTAACCGATTCTGATTCTTTGAAAACGCGACCAGATTGTACGTAAGGACGAATTTTTATTGCTGCAATTTTTCCGAATTTTGTTTTTAAGGTTTCACGTCCCAAAACTTTTAATCGAAACTTTAATGTTTCGTCACCAAGAAAAATATTTTCGTTCAAATAATTTCCTGTTTTAAGAGTGGAATGATTGGCATTACGTAAGCTGTAAAAAGCAGAAAGTAAATCTTGTGCATCGTACGGAATTGTTTCTGTTGTTACTTTTCCATCTCGTTTATTTTCAACTTTTGCTTTTCTATTGGCGTGATCAAAATAATAGATTTGATGACGTTTGTAACTTCCTTCTACAATATTTCGAACAAATTTTGTCGGTTTCAAATCTGTTTTATCAATATACGATTCGTAATTATCATCTACCTTAAAAAAAGCACGTACCGCACCAGTAGAAGTTCCTTTTCCTACGATGTGATAATGGCTTTTTCCGTTCAATGTAGCTTCTCTTACATCAATTGAAGCAAAACCTGCATTCAATCCAGAATAATGAACTCTAAATTTTAGATTTTCGCCAACTTTGTAGTTGTTTTGAGCATTTAAAGGCAATGCAAATGAAAGGACAATAAAAGTAAAAAATAAAATATATTTTTTCATTTTGAATTTTTGGTTTTGAGGTTAAGATTCAAATTGTTTGCCAAAAATAATAAAACGCCTTTATAAATTGATATAAAGGCGTTTTAATT
Organism: Empedobacter sp. R132-2; assembly: GCF_030324375.1. Classification (NCBI taxonomy): domain Bacteria; kingdom Pseudomonadati; phylum Bacteroidota; class Flavobacteriia; order Flavobacteriales; family Weeksellaceae; genus Empedobacter; species Empedobacter sp. R132-2. The sequence continues at coordinate 146,563 of NZ_JACAGG010000004.1, read as the reverse complement.
TATGAGAATCTAATGATATTCTAATTTTCTTCTTTTAAGGAAGATATTTGATCTGCTTCAGTTGAAGTTTCAAAATCTGAAACATTGATAACCGAAACTATTTCTGGAACATATTTTTTGATGGTCATTTCAACACCAGACTTTAAGGTCATTTGGTTGACAGAACATGCTATACATGCACCTGTAAGGCGAACTTTTACAATATTATCTTCTACAGATACTAATTCGATATCGCCTCCATCTGAATTTAAGAATGGTCTAATTTCAGTTAAGGCCTTTTCAACTTCTGAATATTTTTCTTCTGGAGTCATGATCTTTTACTTTTTTTAATTTTTTGCCGAACAACCTGCCATCGTTGTAATACGAACGGCTTCTGTTGGAGGCAAAGTATTGTTACGTTCTACTAAACTTTGTACTGCGTTACGTGCAATTTCTTTGTAAACATTAGCTACAACAGTATCTTCTTGCATTGCAGCTGGACGACCAACGTCAGCAGCTTCGCGAATAGATTGTACAATTGGAATTTCGCCTAAGAAAGGAACACCAATTTGTTCTGCTAAGTTCTTTGCACCATTTTGTCCAAAGATATAATATTTGTTGTTAGGTAATTCTTCTGGTGTAAAATACGCCATATTTTCTACAATTCCTAAAACTGGAACATTAATCGCTTCCATTTGGAACATTCCAACTCCTTTTTTTGCATCTGCTAATGCAATATTTTGAGGCGTAGAAACTACAACAGCTCCTGTAATTGGAACTTGTTGAACGATAGATAAATGAATGTCACCTGTTCCTGGAGGTAAGTCGATTAATAAGAAATCTAATTCTCCCCAATGTGCATCACGAATCATTTGATTCAATGCTTTTGCAGCCATCGGTCCTCTCCAAACAATTGCTTGATCTGTATCAGCAAAGAATCCAATTGATAATAATTTAATTCCGTAAGCTTCTACTGGTTTTATTTTCGTTTTTCCATTAACTTCTACAGAATATGGACGAGCATCTTGACAATCGAACATAATTGGCATAGAAGGTCCGTAGATATCAGCATCTAATAAACCTACCTTGAATCCCATGTTTGCTAAACTTATTGCTAAGTTTGATGAAACAGTAGATTTACCAACACCACCTTTACCTGATGCTACAGCGATAATATTTTTAACACCTGGCAATTCAGAACCTTTGATTTCGTTCGGATTTTTTTCTTCAACTTCAACAGAAATGTTAAGTTTAAGATTTGACTCAGGTAAATTTTCTTTAAATGCATTTTTCAACGCAATTTCCAAACGCTTGCGTTCGTGCATTGCAGGCGAAGGAGAAACAATATCCAATATAATATCATTTCCCATCACTTGAGCGTTACGCATCCAATTGCGAATACCTAATTCTTCTAATACTTGATATATTTGATCTCTTGTGTAAGCCATCTTTTAATTTTAATGAGACAAAATTACGAAGAATCAAAGACTTTAAATAATCTAAAAACGTGATTTTAATTGTTTTGCTTTATAATTTGATAAATAGACTTAATTTGATGTATATTTAAACTTTAAATCTGACTATGGAAGAGCATATTATTTATCTGACGAATATAAGAAAACAGATTATTGATGAGCTTGAACAACACTCTCTAAAGCAACTACTTTATATACCTGTTGGCTATAAAAACAATTTGTTTTGGAATGCGGCTCACGTTTTGGCAACACAACAATTGATCCATTATTATTTAACCGATAATAGGATGTTGGTCGATATTCAGTTTATTCAGAAGTATAAAAAAGGAACAATCGGAAATACGGAAGTAACGGAAGAAGATGTGACAGAATTGAAGGAAATGTTGGAAAGTACACCAATGCAGATGTTCAAGGATTATCGTTCGGAAAAACTATCGTATTATCGATCATATAAAACAAGTTTTGGTATGACGTTAGAATCGATTGAAGATGCAATTTTGTACAACAATATTCACGAAGCAATGCATTTGGGCTATATGATGGCGATGAAAAAGAATATTCCTTTTTAAAATCAAACAGAGAATAAAATTTAAAAATTTAGATGTTAACATACAGAGATGCTAAACGAAGCGATTTAGAAAAAATAACAGAAATTTATAATTCTACAATAGCTTCGCGATTAGTAACTGCCGATACCGAACCAGTTTCAGTTGAAAGTAAAGTAAAATGGTTCGAAGAACATTCACCTGAAAAAAGACCACTTTGGGTTGTAGAAAATGAATCGAAAGACATTGTAGGTTGGGTAAGTTTTCAATCTTTTTATGGAAGACCAGCTTATGATGCAACTGTAGAAATTAGCATTTATTTAGATGCTATGCAACGTGGAAAAGGTTTAGGAAAACAAGTGTTGGAATATAGCATTACGAAAGCACCAGAATTTGGAATCAAAACGATTTTAGGTTTTATTTTTTCGCATAATGAACCGAGCTTGAAATTATTCAAGCATTTTGGTTTCGAAGATTGGGGAAATTATCCCAATATTGCAATTTTAGACGGAATAGAAAGAAGTTTAACTATTTTAGGAAAACGAATCGCATAAAAAACCCTCACTTCATTTGAAGTGAGGGTTTTTTATTTATCAGATAAATTTTATTTACCAATACTCCAAATCAATGCTTTTTCTTTAGTTGCTCTGTAAATTGTAGCATGTTCTTCTTTCGGTTCTGGAGAATAATTCCATTGTAGATTTGGAAGTTTTTCTTGCGTCAAAATATTCTTCAAATCATCTGTATAAGGTAAAATATCACTTGCTCCAGATCCTGCAAACCATAACTTTTTTGGAGTTGAAGGAAATTTAGCTAAATCATTTTTTGAATTCAATAACATTTTGTGATCGTTCCACCAAAGTGAAGGATCAATTGCAATATAATAATCAAACATTTCTGGTTGTTTCAGAAAAGTTTCCATGATAAATAATCCAGCCAACGATTCGCCAATAATTCCTTTATTATTTTTAGTGCGATACTTTTTCGTGATTTCAGGAAATAACTCATCCTTGACAAAGCTTCTAAATTGATTAGAACCTCCCACAACATCGGCTATTTTTTTATCTTCTTCATTTTCAGTTGGTGGACTCAAATCTTTGCGACGTTGTATATTTTCTATTCCAACCAAAATAACTGGTTTTATTTTTTTCGAAGTAATCAAACTATCTAATGTGTTTGCAATATGTGGAAAATCTTCTTTTGTTCCGCCATCAGGCATATACAAAACGGATAACGAATCCTGAGAAGTCGAATATTCTTTTGGAACCCAAACATTAATAACTCGTTTTTCATTTAGAATTTTAGAATCAATTGTAAATGTTTCGTGTTTCGGGATTGGATCGTTGTAAACAGGCAGATTAGAGTTTTTGCAAGATGTAAAAAAACTAATAGAGATTACAACTAATAAGTAGTTAAAAATAGATTTCATGTATTTCATATTAAAGTATTTAGTCAAATATACAAAAATCATAAAGAGTTGATTTTCTATTTAATAAAAAAGACCACTAAAAAATTAGTAGTCTTTTTCAAATTATTTTCTAAAGAGTTTTTAATACTCTAAAAATCTCACTTTATTTTCGATTGGTTGACGAACAGCTTCTGGAGAATCTCCTTCAATTTTTCCCATATAGAAAACACCAACACATTTTTCGCCTTCTTCCATAGTTGTAAACTCATCAACATTGGCGATAATGTTTGCTGGAGAAGACCAATATGCACCAATCTTTAGCGCACTTGCCATTAACCACATATTCTGAACAGCCATAGAAGTTGCAGCTAATTCTTCCCATTCAGGATTTTTTTCTGTGTTGATAAAATTGATTAATACAATTTTATTCGACTTATCACATTTCTCAATTAATGCATTTATTTTTCTGTCGCTCAATTGATCTGTTGGCGTTCCTTGCACATAAACACGCTTTACGTATTCGCGGAAACGGTCTTTTGCAGGTCCTTCTAAAACAACAAAACGCCAAGGTTCTGTTTTTTTATGAGATGGCGCCCAATTTGCTGCCTCAAAAATTTGATTCAATTCTTCGCGCGTAATTTCTTCTTGATTGTATTGCGGAGGAAATATAGAGCGTCTATTTTTTATGATTGATAATAAATCGTTTGCATTCATGTTGTAACAATTATTAATTTTTATTCTACTAATCAAGCAAATTTACATTAATTTCAATTAAACCAACGTTAAGATGAAAACATTAGATTACAACAAAATTGAGTATTACAAAAACAATAAATTCCAATTTGATATCGGAAAATATTTCAATCAATCATTAGAACTTTTCCAAAATAATTGGCAGCCATTTGTTATTTATGCTCTTGTTGCAGCTATTGTTTATATGTTTACTTCCTTCACTATAATCGGATTGCTTTTTGTGATGTATCCACTTATAATGGGATTTATGATTGGAGCAGAACGTGCCGAAAACAAAATGTCATTAGAACTAGGTGACTTTTTTGGAGGTTTCAAAAATATAGGAAGCTATTTCCTTTTAACACTTATCGTAATGGGAGTTGCAATAGTTGTAATGTTACCATACATTATTTTTTCTTTTTTACCACTTATGTTTAATGATCCCGAAAATGTAAACTCAGCATTAATGATTGGTTCATCGCTTTTTGGTATGTTATACATCTTAGTGGCGACAGTATTTTTATTGTTCTTACAAGCGTGTATTTATCTGGCTCCGTATCTTATTCATTATGGAAATATGAGCGCTATTGACGCAATGAAAACTTCTTATGCAATCGTAAAAAAGAATTTTTGGTGGATGATTCTAATAGCTATTGTTGTTAGTCTGGTTGCTTCAATAGGAGCTATTGCTTGTTATGTGGGTGTGTTAGCAACTTATCCAATTGGCTATATGATGGTTTATTTTATGTTAAAAGATATGATTTTGACAGATGATGAAAAAACAGAAATTGATCTACTTGGTACAAACCAAGAATAATATTAATTTTATCGAATGTTAGCAAAGCATTCGATTTTTACGAAAATGAATGAATTGGGAGCTGCAAAAGTTCCCTTTTTTTTTATGATCGATTTTTTGAAAGAAAATGGAGAAGTAATTCCGTTAAATGAATTACCTGATGAGATAAAATTTGAAGTAGATTCAACAAAAAAAGAATCTTTTCAGAAAGATTTTAAATTCAATAAATTCCCGATTTCCTTTGACGAATATTTGCCAAAATTCAATTATGTTCACGATAATATTTTGTTTGGAAATTCATATTTAACGAATTTAACGCTTCCAACAAAAATTGAAACTGATTTGTCTTTGAATGATATTTTTCAGTTTTCTGAAACAAAATATAAATTGAAATATAAAGACGAATTTGTTTGTTTTTCTCCCGAACGTTTTGTGAAAATTGAAGCTCAAAAAATCTTTTCAAATCCAATGAAAGGAACCATTGATGCCTCGATTCTAAATGCGAAGCAACTTATTTTGAATGATGAAAAAGAAGCTGCCGAACATGCTACAATTGTCGATTTAATTAGAAATGATTTGAGTCTTGTTTCAGAAAATGTTGAGGTAACAAATTATCGCTACATGGATGAGGTGAAGACAAATGATGCAACACTTTTGCAAGTGAGTTCTGAGATAAAAGGTGATTTGAACGATGATTATTACCAAAACTTAGGAACGATTTTCGATCAACTTTTACCTGCAGGTTCTATTTGCGGTGCTCCCAAAAAGAAAACCGTCGAAATTATTTTAGAAGCAGAAAAGTATCATCGTAATTTTTATACAGGAGTTTTTGGTGTTTTTGATGGAAAAAATCTTGATAGTGCTGTGATGATTCGTTTTATTGAAAATAATCAAGGCGAATTGTTTTTCAAGAGTGGAGGAGGAATAACGGCAAAAAGCAAAGCGAAAGCAGAATACGAAGAATTAATTCAGAAAGTATATGTTCCAATTTATTGAATCGATTTGTTGTGTGAATAAACAACTTCGAAATTTAGAATTTCATCAAGCGAGATTTGATCGAACAAGAAATGATAATTTTACTGAAATCAATCCGATTTTATTGAACGAAATTATTAAGTTTCCAACAGATTTAACGGATGAAAAATATAAAGTTAGAATTGTTTATGATCGAGAAATTCAATCGGTAGAATTTCAACCGTATCAAATCAAACCAATTGAAAGTATTCAACTTTTTGAGATCGAAAATAAAATTGATTATTCCTACAAATATTTAGATCGTTGGTTTTTTGATGAGTATTTAAAAGAATCAAAAACAGATGATTTGGTCTTGGTGAAATCAAATTATATTACCGATTGTATTTATTCGAATATTGTTTTTTTTGACGGTTCTCAATGGATCACGCCGCGAAGTTTTTTGTTGAAAGGAACAATGAGAGAAGCTTTGTTGCAATCAGGCGAAATCATTCAGAAAAATATAAAGGTTTCAGATCTAGTTAACTTCAAATCATTCAAACGAATCAATGCAATGATGAATTTGGACGAAAGTCAAGAGTTAGATATTTCATTGTTAATTCAATAACTCTATAAAAATGATAGAGTATTATTTGCATTTTCATTTTTTAACATTACCTTTGCATAACTTATCAAGAAAGGTGGAGGGATTGGCCCTGTGAAACCTTAGCAACCAGATGACTTATAATCTAAGGTGCTAAATCCAACCTATTAGAGGGAAAGATGAGTAAAAGTATTTCACTTTTATCTGTTGGTTTCTTGAAAGTTTTATGAAAATTAAAAATGAAAAGAAACAAATTTTTACTTGCTTCATTCGCATTTATTTGCGCATCTACACTTTTCGCTCAAGAAGTTGAAAAGGAGGAAACAAATCTTAACGAAGTTATTTTAATCGGTGGTCGTACATCAGAAAGAACGGTGGTTAATTCGTCAGTTCCTGTCGATATTATCGATGTTGAGAAATTGAAAACGTCTTCTCCTCAATTGAGTGTAAATGATATTTTGAATGTGGTTATTCCTTCTTTTAATTCGGTTCGTCAATCATCTGCCGATGGAACGGAGCATATCGATCCTGTGACGTTGCGCGGAATGGGACCAGATCAGGTTTTGGTTTTGATTAATGGAAAACGTCGTCACACAACTTCGTTGGTGAATTACCAAAATACGGTAGGGAATGGTTCTGTAGGAACAGATTTAGGTGCAATTCCGATTTCGGCGATCGATAAAATTGAAGTTTTACGTGATGGTGCGGCTGCGCAATATGGCTCTGATGCGATTGCGGGAGTTGTAAATATTGTTTTGAAATCTAAACCAGGAGGTGACGCGTCTTTGACGTATGGTCAGACTTCTCGAAATGATGGTGAAACGTATAATTTTAACGGAAGTTATGGAACGAAATTAGGACAATCAGGTTCAATTGTTTTTTCGGCGGTTGTAAGTGAGCGCAAGAAAACGAATCGTTCAAAAGATCATAATTTAGATATTTTTGGAGATAATTTCGCCTACGATTTTGCAGATGATCCAGATGCAGCAAGAGCTGCGGATGATGCTAAAATTGCTGCTTTAGGACTTTCGAGAAAAGATTTTAGATTTCAAATTGGAGATGCGGCAATCAAAAATCAACAATTTTTTGTAAATGCTGAAACGGCGATTAATGATCGATTAGATTTTTATTCATTTGGAGGCGTTTCATTACGCCAAGGAAATGGATTCGGTTTTAGAAGATTGCCAAGCGAATTGTCTGAAGATGCGTTAAAAATTTATCCAAATGGTTTTCAAGCAACGTTAAAATCTAATGTAAATGATTATTCAAATTCGACAGGATTACGTTATTCATATGATGGATGGAAAGTTGACTTGAGTAATACTTTTGGTTTAAATTCATTCAAATATGATTTAGAAAATTCAATTAATCAATCATTAGGTTTAAATTCTCCAACCGATTTTTATGCAGGGAAACATCAATTTTTACAAAATACAGTCAATTTAGATTTTTCGAAACGAATCAATCAAAATGTTAGCTTAGCGTTTGGAGGAGAATATCGTTTTGAACAATATAAAATCGAAGCAGGAGATGAAGCTTCTTACACAGGTTCTGGATCTGAATCTTTTGTAGGATTTTCTCCATTAAATGCTGTAAAAGGTGATCGTCATTCAGTTGCGGCTTATGTAGATGGAGAATTGAAATTTGGAGATTTTACGGCTGATTTGGCTGGACGTTTCGAAAATTACTCAGATTTTGGAAGTACAATCAACGGAAAATTAGCGATGCGATATGAATACGCAAAAGGATATTCGGTTCGTGGAGCAATTTCAACAGGATTTAGAGCGCCTTCTTTACAACAAAAATACTTTAGTAATTCATATACTGATTTATTCTTGAATGATAATGGAGATCAAGTTTTGGTTACAAAAGGAATTATCCAAAATGAGTCTGAATTGTCGAGAGAAATTGGTTTGGATAAATTGAAAGAAGAAAAATCAATCAATGCAAGTTTAGGTTTAACATTTCGTCCGACTTCAAAATTATTCATCACATTGGATGGATATTTTATAAAAGTTGATGACCGAATTGTCTTAACTTCTGATATCACAGATCCTGCTTTAGAAAAATATAATGTAGCGACAGCGCGTATTTTTACGAATGCAATTGATACAGAAACCAAAGGTTTGGATTTAGTGATTTCCTATGATACACGTTTAGGTCGAGGAAAATTGAATGCAAGTTTATCAGGAAATATCAATGAAACAAAGATTGTCGGTTATCATTTTCCAACAGCTTTAACAATTCCAACGGAAGAATTTTTTGGCTCTGATCAAGTCAATATTATCGAATCATTAAGTCCAAAAACAAAAGTAACTTTAGGATTGAATTATGCAATTTCTGGATTCAATTTTATGGTGCGTAACACGTATTTCGGAAAAGTGACAAAAGATGGATATCCTTGGGGAAGTATCCAAGAACACACGGGAAAAGTGGTGACGGATGCTTCGATTGGTTATGATATTACAAAGAATTTCAACTTTACAATTGGTGCAAATAATTTGTTTGATGTTTTCCCAGACAAGCAAGTTTACGAGAATTCTTATTATGGAGTTTTTCCGTATGCGCCAGTGCAAATGGGGATGACAGGAGCGTATTATTTTGCGCGTGCAAGTTTTAAATTTTAATCAATAATAAAATATTCTAAGTGTCAATTTTAATGTAAATTCAAACATTCAATTGGCACTTTTTTGTGTATGGCACATTCAAAAATTGGTTGGAAAACCGCAGCAGCATTAGTGATTTCGAATATGATCGGAACAGGTGTTTTTACCAGTTTGGGTTATCAAATTTCTGATCTAAAAAATACAACTTCTATCTTATTATTGTGGGCAATAGGAGGATTGTTAGCGTTGATTGGCGCATTTATTTATTCGGAGTTAGCTTCAAAATTTAAACAATCAGGAGGAGATTATATTTACTTATCTCGCACATTTCATCCTGTTTTTGGTTATTTATCAAGTTGGATTTCTTTATTCGTTGGTTTCTCAGCGCCGATTTCTTTAGCGGCTTTGGCAATGGGAAAATACTTGAATGTTTTCGGGTTTGATTTAGGAAAAGAATTTGCAATAGCCATGATTTTGATTGTTGCCGTTTTTCAATCATTCAGTCTAAATTTGAGTAGTAAATTTCAGAATATTTTTACTATTCTAAAAGTTGTATTTATTGTTGTTTTAATTGTTTTAGGTTTTTATTTTGCTCCAGCAGTTGAGCCAAATGCGGTAGTTTTTGATTCGACTTGGAAAAATGAATTGTTACTTCCTGCATTTGCGACGTCTTTGGTTTATGTTACTTTTGCTTATACAGGTTGGAATTCGGCTTCATACATCGTAGAAGAAATTGAGCAACCAAAACAAAACTTACCAAAAGCACTATTTATAGGCGTTATTTTTGTCACGATTTCTTATGTTTTGCTAAATTATGTTTTCTTGAAACATGCATCAGCAGGAACTTTGGCTGGACAAGAAAATGTTGCAAATATTTCGTTCGGTAATCTGCTTGGAAATAATGTAAAATGGGTGAGTTGCTTTATTGCTTTACAATTAATTGCGACGATTAGCGGTTATTTGTGGATTGGTTCTCGTTTGACGCAAGCCACAGCGCGCGAAAATAAATTGTGGAATTTTATGGCGAAAGAGAACAAAAATAGAATTCCAGTTCGTGCAATTTGGGTGCATACAGCAATTAGTATTTTGCTAATTTTTTCAGGAGATTTTGAAGTGATTTTTACCTATACATCGTTTGTTTTACAAATATTAGCAACATTAGCAGTTTGTACAGCTTTCTTTATCAAACAAGATCAATTAACTATTATCAAAAGTAAATTCTTTTATGTCTTACCTGCTATATTTTTAGCATTTAGTTTATATATCTGTTATTTCGTTTTGATGCAAAAACCAAAAGAAAGTTTATTTGGTTTAGGTATTATTGCATTAGGAATTGTATTATTCTATTTTGATAAAAGAATTGAGAAAGAGAATTAATCACAAAACCCACTCAAATTTGAGTGGGTTTTTATTTTTTAATCTTTTATTCCGTTAAAAATATATTGTAAAATAGGGTTGATTTCTGGATTTTCAAGATGTTTTTTGAAAATTTTGGTATGATATTTTGGTTTATTAATCATTTTACGTTCAACTAATTCGTCAATTGTATCAATGTATTCAACTGAAGTTTTTCCAATCAATAAATTATCCAAAGAACGTCCTTGATCGACATAATTCAAAATTGTTTTCAAACCTTTCAAGTAAAGTGCATCTTTTGTAAAACCACCACCACGATAAACGCGAGTTGTCAGATAAAATGCATCTTCTGGTTGCATTTTGTATTCTTCCATCAAGGTCATAAATGTTTCGTTGAATGATTTTCCATTTGTCAACATATGAACTGCCATAACGCGTAAACCAAGTTCTCTTAGTCGGCTATGATTAATAGAATCAGAATAATATTCACTTAAAATCGCTAAACCTTCTTGCGTTAATGTATTTACAGGTAAACCAATACTAAAGATTTTTAATGGTTGATCCAACGCATTCATGGTTGTCACCATGTGAACTCCAATTTCGTGCTCAATTAAACCATTTGTAAAACGTTTGTCAAACTTAACGCCACGTTTAATCACAACTTTTCTCTTGCTATTGATTACAAGTGCTTTTGATGCGATATCATCCGAAACTTCGATGTCAAATTTGAAACCATAATCATTCGTAGCATTTCTAAAAAGATTAACCACTTCTTCCTCTGTATAATTTCCTTGTTTATCCATTCTAAATTCAGGACAATAAAGGATAAAGTTCGCGTTTTCGATATCTTTTTTGGATGGTTCGCCAAAGTAACGCAACGAATTGTATAAAAATTTATCCGTACCAAGATTGGCTAATAAATCGACCTTATCAAAATAAGCGTTAATCGTGTTAACATACATATTTTGAATACTAATATCATTGATTTTTTCGACTTTAATATTCGATAATTTTCGTTTAAATTCGAATGGATCAATGTTAAGCGGATTGTATTTAAATTGTGGTTCGTATGTATATTTTGAAGCTAAAAATTTCTTCTTTTCAAATTCTAAATTGATCGGATTGATAACACTTAACAATTCAAAATTCTGAACCAATTGGCACAATTGTTTATCAATTTTAACCAAGTCAGATTCTAATTCATTGTGCAAAATATTTACTTGCTTAGAACCTACTTTGTACGTTGTTTCCGTTTTTACAAACTCATAAGCGTGGTTAAGAATCGCTGATTTAAAACCTTCTTTAATTTGGTTAATAATTTCTGGAAAAGATTCTCCTGTTAATTCATCACAATAAATTTTTGAAACTTCTGTCGCTAAAACCAACGTATTTTTGAATCGATTTGTAACAAATTCTAACAAATAACCGCGTCCATAAAATACATCGTTAATCGCTGAATAATTGTGAATATTTTCTAACTCAATATTCGCCAATTCATCGCGCCAACTTTCTACATAGTTTCCGTAACGTTCGTTGTCAATTCGCTCCGCACCAATGTTGAAGACAGGAACCGGACGATCCCAACGTTTCCAATTGTACGAATGAATATCATAAACCAAACATGACTTAAATTTAGTTTCAAGCTTGTTGATTAAAGCTTCTAAAACTTCATAAAAGGCGTGATGTTTTGCAATACTTTTTTGTTTTTGAGAAACCGACAAAGGTTCTTTCCAAACCTGTTTTCCCCAAGCTTCTTCGTACACAGCAGTTTCTGGACCACGGTTCAAATCGTATTCAAATCGAGAATCGCAACCTTGAATTAAGATTGGAAAAGTCTCAACAAACTCAGCAGTATGTGGATCTTCTTCATACCAACGCTCATAATTACTCAATAAACATTTTTCGCGAATATCGTCACGCATTTGTCCACCATCGTGAATAGCTGCACAAACGTAAGGAATGTATTCGTCAATTTTTATTTTGAATGATTCGTCTTCTGCATAAGCTTCAAATACAATTTCGTTCTCAATATTATCTAAAATTTGCTGTATACTTATGGATTTCATGCTTTAAATTCTTTATATTTCTCCAATAACATCGATACGATTTGTTTCTGAATTTCGTTGTTATTGTTTACATTATTGTGAGGAACAATTCCTCCAGGACTTACGACATTTAGCTCAACCATTTTTCCGTTAATCAAATCAATTCCGCAAAAATAAATTCCATCTTCATTTAATTGTTTTCCTATTTTACGGCATAAATCTAACTCATGTTCACTCATTTCGTGTCTAATCGCAGAACCACCAGCCGAAATATTAGAACGGTGGTCACCTTCTGCAGGAACACGCATAATTGCACCAATCGGTTCACCATTAATCACAATAGCGCGAACATCACCTTTTTCTGCACCTTCTATATAATTTTGACAAATAATAGGCTGAGAATATCCGGTATGATTGATATAAAAATCGCAAATCGAGCTTAAGTTACCAATATTTTTTCGTTCGAAAAGTATAACACCTTTACCACCCATTCCGTCTAAAGGTTTGATGATAAATTTCTCGAAATTATTTTCTTCTACAAACGATTTTATCAAATCAATATCTTTTGTAATAAGTGTTTGAGGAACAATTGTTTCTTGACCATCATCAAAAGATGCGGCGTATATTTTATTATTTGCTTTACGTAATCCCGAAATTTTATTGACGAAGAAAACTTTATCTTCGATTAATTCTAACATATTCAACAAAAGCGGATCAATTGGTGGGTCGGCTCTCATAAAAATTATATCAAATTCGGTCAAATCTTTTATACTACTTTCAAATTTCATGGTGTGATAAAACTCAACACAATCATTTGTTTCTGTAGTTATCATCTTTTTGCAGTTTCCTACAACTTTGCCTTTGGCAATAGAGATATCTTTTTTTGTTAAATAGGATACTTCAAATCCACGATCTACGCATTCTTTAATAATTCGCATAGTGGTGTCTTTTCCTGGTTCAACCTTGTCCCAAGGATACATTACGAAGCATATTTTCATATAAATAAAAAGGGTATTAAAATCAATGCAATAATAACTAAAAGTTTGATACAAAAAATGATCTATAAAAAATTATAGAATATTTATTTTTATTCTATGAAAGATATTGATTTCTAATGATTAATAAAAGAAAATGGTGATTGATTTTTTAATTTCAATCACCATTTGGTTGGTAAACTATAAACTATTTATTTCTTATTTCTTAAACGATCAATTGTTTCTTGAACTTTAGGATCATCAGCTTTTACGCTGTAATAATCTGCAATTTTTCCATTTTGATCAAGAACCAAATATCTTGGTATCCAATTTAAATCAATCCCTGTGCCAAAATTGCCTTTCCAGTTGTTTCCTAAGTAAAAGTGTTGACCTTCAATCTGATATTTTTTAATACCATTTTTCCAAGCTTCCTCATTCTTGTCCATTGAAAGGTAAACAAAGGTTACGTCAGGATTTTTTTCGTGCAAAGATTTCAAAGCTGGCATGTTTTTGATACAATCTCCACACCAAGTTGCCCATAAATCCAACAAGACAATTTTTCCTTTATAGTTCGAAAAAACTTTTTCGATGGTCGCCGAATTTCCTTCTAAATCAACTACGCTATCTTGCAAAGCTGTTGCAGGAAATTCAGTTTTCATTACTGACGGAATGTTTTGCGAAAATGCATTAATTCCAACAAATAATATTAAAACGCTAATTATTTTTCTCATGATAATTTTTTATCGATTTCATGTATTTACAAAATCTATACCAATTCAGTAGACTTTAAAGCAAAGGTAAATATTTATTTCTAATCATTGCAAAAAGATGTAATTTTGTTTCATGCAAAAATATCTGATTATTGGGCTTGGTAATATTGGTGCTCAATACGAAAATACTCGTCATAATATTGGTTTCAAGGTTGTTGAAGAAGTTGCTAAAAAAGTTGATGCTAAATTTTCACCATCAAATTTTGGTGAAGTAGCACAGTTTAAATATAAAGCGCGTCCAGTTACGTTGTTAAAACCAAATACATACATGAATTTGAGTGGAGATGCGGTTCGTTTTTGGATGAAAAAAGAAAATATTTCGTTAGAAAATATTTTTGTCATTACAGATGATTTGAACTTGCCTTTCGGAACAATTCGTATGCGTGGAAAAGGTAGCGATGGTGGACACAATGGTTTGAAGGATATTCAAAATAAAGTTGGCGGACAAAATTATGCGCGATTACGCTTTGGTGTAGGAAACGAATTTTCGGAAGGAAAACAAGTGGATTATGTGTTAGGTGATTGGTCGGCAGAAGAAAATGAAAAAATGAATGAACGATTGAATTTGGCTGCTGATGCAGTTTTGTCGTTTATTTTTCAAGGATTAGGTAATACAATGAATCAATATAATGGTAAATAAAATTTTAGGAGTTGCAATGATTGCAGGAACACTTTTTTTAGGTTCTTGTGCAAGCAATTCGTCAAGCTCAGAAGGAAAAGAAGCGAAAATAGAAGAAATAACTTCGACATTAGACAATGTAAATGAAATTAATTTCAAGAGTAAAAAGAATGTTTTGTTAGACGTTCGTACACCTGAAGAGTTTGCTGAAGGTCATGTTCCTGGAGCGGTAAATATAGATGTGAAAAATCCAAATTTCGAAGAAGAAATTCAGAAATTAGATATAAAAAAGAATTATTTCATTTATTGCAAATCTGGTGTTAGAGCAAAATTAGCAACAGAAAAAATGCAAGAAAAAGGTTTCAAAAATGCGAAGAATTTTAAAGATGGAATGTCAACGTACAAAGGAACTGTAACAAAATAATGGAAGGATTTCGTCCCGAAATATTAAAAGAAATTGTCACAACTAAAATGCCTTTCGGTAAATACGAAGGGCGATTGTTGTGCGATTTACCTGTTTCTTATTTGGAATGGTTTGTTGGTAAAGGTGGTTTTCCGAAAGGGAAATTAGGAATTCTTTTATCAACTGTTTATGAAATAAAATTAAATGGTTTAGAAGATATTATCTACGAATTGAAACGTCAATTTGGTTAAACTTCCCATTCATAAAAATTTGCATCATCACGCAATTGAAATCCAGCACTTGGATATAATGAATTTCCAATATCATTCGTAACACTTGTTTCTAACAACATTGCACAAGCATCTGTTTTGCGACACAGATTTTTTGCTTCTTCTATCAATTCTCTTGAAAAACCTTGTCCGCGAAATTCTGGTGAAACAAATAAATCATTCAAAATCCAGAAACGTTTCATTCGAGTAGATGAAAATGAAGGAAATAATTGTACGAAACCAACTGCTTTTTCGTCTTTATTATAGGCTAAAAAGATAACCGATTCGTCATTTACAATTCTTGCTTCTAGAAATTTTTCCGCTGCTTTTACATCAGATTCCTTATCATAAAATTGACGATACGCATCAAATAAATGAACTAATTCTTCTAAATTATTTATAGTAGCTTGTTTTGTCATGGTGTTGAATTAAATTATTGTTGGAGTCAAAAATTATTGCATTTATTTTGAAGACTTTTTTATTTCCAAAATCAAAAATATAGAAGTAAGATCCCATCTCAGCACTAATAAAAGAATCTTGTAAAGATTGCAAATATTCAATATTCCCATTTAAATAATTTTCTAATATGAAGTCAAATTCTTTGAAATTTGTTAATTCAATATTAGAAGTTTCAAATTTTTTTCGATTATATTTTTCTGTTTTAATGTATGTTTTTTCTTTTGTTGAATAATTATAGGTAAGACTTTTAAATCCATTTACCTTTTTTTTAACTACATTATTATAAAATGAACGAATATAAATTATATTTTGATATTTACTTGATGCGTTTTTTTCAAATGAATTTGTATTGAGTTTATAAAAATTATAATATAATTTATCTTGAGTTTGACAAGATGATAAAAATATGAGTAATAAAATCGAAATGAATTTAGACATATAGTTTTATACCAAATTACTAAAATTAATCCAAATCATAATCTTCAAATTTCCAAATTAAAATCATCCATACAAATTACTTCCATCCAAATATTCCCAAACTTTTGGAGGTAACATAGGTTTTATATTTTTTTCATCTTTTATTGCATTTCGAATAAATGTAGAAGAAATTTCCATCAAAGGCGCTTCAACCATTTCTACATTATCCAAATTTTCTTTTTGCGAATAACCAGGACGCGGATAAACATACAATTGATAATCGCGCATTAAAATCTCAGCGTTTTTCCATTTCGAAATTCCATCCAAATTATCAGAACCCATAATCAACGCAAAGTCATGCTCAGGAAATTTTTCGTTCAGATGAATTAAGGTATCAATCGTGTAAGAAGGTTTCGGTAACGTAAATTCGATGTTAGAAGCACGAAGATTAGGATAATCTTTAATCGCTAATTCTACCATTTCTAATCGATCATATTCATTTGCTAAAGAACTTTTTTTCTTCAATGGATTTTGAGGCGAAACCACAAACCAAACCTGATCTAAATCGGTGAATTGTTGAAAATGATTGGCAATAATTAAATGTCCGACATGAATAGGATTGAATGATCCAAAATATAAACCGACCTTCATAAAATTGATTTTTTAGAAAAACAAAAATACGATAATTGTAGAATAAAAAAATCCAGCCGGAGCTGGATTATATGTTTAGAATTTTACTAATTCTTTATATAGTTTGTGCGTTGGAAGTCCCATTACATTGAAATAACTTCCATTCATATTCTCCACACCAATGTAACCAATCCATTCCTGAACTCCATAAGCGCCCGCTTTATCGAAAGGTTTGTAATTATCAATGTAGAAATAAATTTCTTCATCTGTTAAATCTGCGAAAGTAACTTGCGTTTCGTCTGAAAAAGTAACTTCTTTTTCTAAAGAACGAATTGTAACTGATGTATAAACAGAATGTGTTTTTCCGCTTAATTTTTTAATCATTTCGTACGCTTCTTCTCTATTCGAAGCTTTTTCTAACGAATCATCATCCACCCAAACAGTTGTATCCGACGTAATAATCAAATCATTTGGTTGAATATCTGTATAAGCTTTTGCTTTTTTAGCGGAAAGATATTCGGTGATTTGTTCTTTCTTGAATTCGTTGCGATCAAATGTTTCGTCAATATCCAATGAAATTGTCGAAAATTGCAATCCTAATCCAGCTAAAAGTTCTTTTCTTCTTGGCGATTGTGATGCCAAAATGATATTGGTATCTTTTAGTTTTACTGTTAATAACATTTCAAATTCTTTTATACAGAAGCAATTTCTTCTGCATTATACCACTTGTTTTGAACTTTCAAAATTTGTTCTAATAAATCGCGAACGCAACCTTTCCCTCCATTTTCTGGCGAAATATATTCTGAAGCTTTGCGTACATCCATACAAGCATCGTTAGGACAAGCTGATAATCCAACTAAATTCATCACAGCTAAATCTGGATAATCATCGCCCATATAAGCAATTTCATCAGGATCTAATCCATAAGAAAAAAGTAAATCTTCGAAAGCTTCTACTTTATCACGTTTGTTTACATAAATATCAGTTAAGCCTAAATATTTTAAACGATTTACAACAGCTTCATCTCTTCCGCCTGTAATCACCGCAATACGAATTCCTTGTTTGATGGCTAATTGCATCGCATAACCATCACGCGTATTCATTGTTCTCACCATTTCGCCAGTTGGTAATAAAATTAAATTTCCATCTGTCAAAACTCCATCTACATCTAAAATAACGGTTTTAATGTTATTTAGTTTTTCTTTATAACTTATCATTTTTCGTAAACTCGTTTGATTGAATCTGTCAATATTTGGTAAATCTGTAATAATCTCGAATCATCTTGTAAGGCCTCTAAATGACGATCAATAATGACTTGATCTCCACGTTTTGCTGGACCAGTTTGCGCATCTTTAGGACTCATTTCGATCACTTTATTTGCTGTTTCTTGTATAAGAGGCAACAAAACATCGAACGGAACATTGTTTTGTTCACAAATATTTCCAGCGATATAATATAAATGATTGACAAAATTATTTGCCCAAACACCTGTCATATGAACTTGCATTCTACTTGCAAAATTTAGTTTGTGAACTTCGTTTGAAATACGATTTCCTAATTCATTCAATTTTTTCAAATCTTCAGGATTTTCTGCTTCGATGAAAAATGGAATATTATCATAACGCATTGTTCTTTCTTTCGAAAAAGTTTGCAATGGATAAAAAACGCCTTTTCGGTAATCGCCTTTCAGAACAGACATAGGAGACGATCCAGAAGTATGAACAACCAAAACATCATCATACGGAATATAATGAGAGAATTCTTCGATTCCAGAATCGGCACTTGCAATAATATAAATGTCTGCTTTTTCTATTTCAGAAATTTTATCAGTATACGAAATTCTATTTGCTTCTCCGATTTCTCTAGCATGTTCTAATGTTCTATTGAAAATTTGTCGAACATTGCAAGTGTTTTCGATTAATGCACGAGTTAAGTGAAACGCAACATTTCCTGCACCTAATATGACAATTGAACTCAATGTTTTAGCAATTTTTTGATTAATATTAATTGAATGATAAATGTAAGTTTTTCAGCCGAGGAAAAAAATTTTAAAAAAAAATTAAAAATTCTTGTAACATTTTTGAAGTTGTTGCGTCTTATTAATAAAATCATCCAACAATTGGGTTTACCTATTATGTAAAACATAGTACTTTAAAATTTAAAAAAAAGTTTAAAAATTTTGTAACAAAACATTTTTTAAAACGTCTAATTAGGAAAAAGTACGGACAACTCTTACTATGTATTATGTAAAACATAGTACTGTTAAAAAATATTAACTATGAAATTAAACAAATTTACTTTAGCTATTCTTTTCTCCGTTTGCTCTATTTACGGATTCTCGCAGGAACAACATCCTGTGAAAGGAAAGATTGAAAATGCAAAAAATGAAGCGGTTGGTATGGCTGCGATTCAGATTTATAAAGCAGATTCAAAAGAATTATTCGATGAAGTGTATGCGAACGCAGACGGAACATTCGAGATTCCAGATTTAGAAGACGGAAGTTATCGTTTGGTGATTACAGAATTTGGTTATCAACAATCTGTAACAACTGCAGAAGTAAAAGGAGGTGAGTTAAATTTAGGTAACATCATTTTAGAAACTGCTAAAACTGAAACTGTAGAATTGAAAGGTGCTTTCGTTCGTGCAGAAGTTTCTCAATATCGTAACGAAATAGACAAACGTGTTGTAGAAGTAGGAAATGATTTAATTTCTTCTGGAGCGGATGCTGCTGCGGTTTTGAATAACATTCCGTCTGTAAATGTTGATCAACAAACAGGAGAATTATCGTTACGTGGAAATGAAAATGTGAAAATTTATATTGATGGAAAGCCTTCATCTTTATCAGCATCGCAAGTATTGAAGCAAATTCCTTCGAATCAAATTCAGCGTGTAGAAATTATTACTAATCCTTCTGCAAAATATGAGGCGGACGGAAAATCTGGAATCATCAATATAGTGATGGTAAAAGGAAAGAAAAAAGGATACAATGTTGCATTGAGTACAGGTTATGAGCAAGGGAAGAAAAGTCGTTTCAATAATTCGTTAACAGCAAATGTAAATACAGGTTCTTTCAATTTTTTCGGAAATTATAGTTACAATAAACGTCCAAGTGAATTTCATGGCTCTTTAAATAATTTTGACACAAATTTCAAAAGTGCAATTGATATTTTAAACAATGACGAAAGCCAAGCAGGTAAAATTGGTTTCGATTGGTTCATCAACGACAAAACAGCTTTGACGATTTATACAAATCAATGGTTTGGAAAAGGAAATGGATTAATTGGATCGGATATGGTGAATACCAAAACACAAGAGTTTTATCCCAATAATTCGAATTTTGATGGAGATTGGAGAAGTCAAGATTATAGTTTGAATTTCAAACGTGATTTTGATAAAGCAGATCACAACATTGTTTTGGACGCATTTTTCTCTAGAGCTAAAAGTGTAGATTTACGAAACATGCATAATTTTTATCCAGATGAAGTAAAATATTATGAAGATCGTGATGATAGAACAAATAACATTCGTGTTAATTTAGATTATACGAATCAAATCAAAGATGGTGGAAAAATAGAGGCTGGATTACAATTTAGAAGAGAAGATAACGATAATATTTTATTAACAGACCGAAGAATAATTGTAAAAGGTGAAACATACAATCCAAGTACAGATTTTAATTTTACACGAGATTTCTTTTCTGCATATGTAAATTATGGTCAAAAATTTGGGAAATTTGGAATGCAGTTAGGCTTACGTGCAGAACAGTTTAGAGACAAAGGAGATTTCGTTGTTAATGTAAATGAAGAAGGAAAAATTGAACAAGATAAATTAGATTTCTTTCCATCAGCTTTCTTAACATATGATGTTACCGAAAAAGGACAAGTGTCATTAAATTATAGCCGTAGAATTGATCGCCCAGGAATTGGGCAATTATCTCCAGTGCCAGAATGGTCGACACCAATGATGTCAAGTATCGGAAATCCAGCATTAAGACCAGAATATACAGATAATTTCGAAGTTGGATATTTACAACGAATTGGTAAAAATTCTATTTCTGCGAATGTGTTTTACAGACATATTAAAGACAATATTTTTAGAAATGTTTTACGAAACGAAGAAGTTTATGGAGCATATATTCAGAATTATCTAAACTATGATAAAGTAGATGCATATGGTTTTGAATTAGCATTTAATCTTGTGCCAACAAAATGGTGGTCATCTAATATCAGTGGAGATTATACACATAACACAATGGTTGTTCAACAAGAGAAAGAAGAAAATGGGGTTAAAGTTCCATACTTTGTCGAGATTGATGCAAATCGTTTAACAGCTCGTATGAATAATACATTCAAAGTTTCGAAAGCTATCAGTTTACAACATTTCTTTATGTATCAAGGGAAATACAAATTTATCCAAGGAGAAATGCGCGATATGTGGCGTATGGATTTAGGAGCGCGTTACACATTTATGGGAGGAAAAGCAAGTTTGAGTGCACGTGTAAGTGATATTTTCAGAACATTTTATGGACGTTTAGAAATGTATAATCCAGATAGAGCAACAGGAAAATTCCGTTGGGAAGCACATACAATGAACATCGGATTTACGTATAATTTCGGTGGAAAAGTACGAAATCGTGCAGAAGCTCAACAAAACAAATCTGAGCAATCAGGAGGAGTTGGTTTCTAATTAATAAAATGTATTCTTCATTTATTTAAATATTCTTAAAACGAAAAAGAGTTCCAATATTTTTTGGAACTCTTTTTTTTTGAATTAATATTTTATTTTTTATTGAACTTCTTTCTTGAATAATTTATTCAACGTTACAGCAATTGCACCGTCTCCAGTTACATTTCCTGCTGTTCCAAAACTATCCATTGCGATATAAAGTGCAATCATCAAAGCTTGATTTTCTGCATTAAATCCTAACATAGAAGCAATAATACCAATTGCTGCCATAATCGCTCCACCAGGAACTCCAGGAGCTGCAACCATTGCAATTCCAAGCATCATGATAAATCCTAAAAATTGAACAAAATCAATTTCCATTCCTTGGATTAACATCAATGCTAAACAACAACAAACGATTTTTAACATCGAACCAGATAAATGAATTGTCGCACACAACGGCACAGCGAAATTAGCAATTTCGTCACGAACACCAATTTTCTTTACTTGCGCAATTGTTATAGGTATTGTTGCAGCAGAAGATTGTGTTCCTAATGCTGTGAAATAAGCTGGTAACATCAATTTCATCATGGTAAATGGATTTTTTTTTGTAATAATTCCAGCAATTGTAAATTGAAGCACTAATAAGAAAACATGAAGCACGAAAATTACACCAATTATTTTAAGGAATACGTTCATAATTGTTACAACTTGTCCTGAATATGACATGTTCAAGAAGATTCCGAAAATGAAAATTGGTAATAATGGAATGATTAAATTTTGAATTAAATACGTAATAATTTCTTCGAAATCATCTGCAAATTTTCCAAAAGTCGAATCTTTTAATCGTGATAATCCAATTCCGAAAAGAAATGAAAATACCAAAGCTGGCATTACATCAAATAACGGAGGAAACTCTATCGAAAAGTATGGTGTAAATTCTTTGGCTTTTTCTGCTAAATTAATTTGCCCAGTTTGATGTTCTAATAATTGTGGAAAAATAGACATACTCGCTGAGTAGCCTAGTAATCCTGAAAAAATGGTTGATCCGTAAGCAATTAAAACGGTTGCTAATAATAATTTTCCGGCTGTTTGTCCTAATCTTCCAATTGATGGAACGATTAATCCAACAATGATTAATGGGATTAAAAAGTTAAGTAATTCGCTAAAAAAATCATTGAAAGTCATAAAAATACGACCAACAGCTTCTGGGATAATTCCACCGAGTACAATTCCGAGTACAATGGCTAGAATAACTTTTACGAGTAAATTGTCTTTAAGTTTGTGCATAGTCAAATTTAGAAAAAATCCGTTCAATTCAAGGTTTTAATTCTAAATGTTGATAAAAAGAAAAAAGCGATACTAAAATTTAGCATCGCTTTTTGGTATATAATTTTTGATAAAATTATTTTTTAGGTAAACGTACAATTCGGCTCGCATCGTTCGTATAAGCTTTACTTCCGCTTATTTTTTTGTAAGCAAATTTTGACGCCAAACGTGTGTTTTCTGTCGTAATATTGTTGGTAACATCACCTTTATTATTCATTCTGTCCACAATATCATACGTTACATCGTAACCTAATTGCTCGTAACGCGTCGGAAATTCACAATAAACTTCTTTGAAATCTTTGATCACACTTTGCACTTCCGTATCTCTTGTATTGATTAAACGCGCAGTACTAAACACAAAACCAAATTCGCGGAATGCATCGATATTTTTTGCATTATCTGCGTTATAAACATCATAAACCGAAACCGATTTTATTCCGTAAGCTTTGATATTGTCTTTGTTAAATGTTTTTAATTTTTCTAAATATTGTTTTCCCAAATTATCATCATCACCAACTAAAACCGTAATAATTGGCGTATAATAATCTTCACCGTTAACTTTATCGTGTGGTTGAACAATTTTTGCAACACTATCTACAATGACAACATTTGCTTTCAACTGTTTTTCTAATTGTTTTTTCGTATAACTTGCTAACTCTTGATCGTCACGATTTGTTAATAAATAAACTTGTTCTCCAGCAAAGTTTTTCCCAATTTCTTCGATGATTTGATCTGCAATTACTTCATCTTTTGGATTAGAAATCAATAAATCATTGAAAGAATTTAACGAATCGTCATTTGCATAAGGCGAAATCACAGCGATACCAGAATTACTGAAGAAGTTGGCAACTTCTGTAATATCAGACGTGTTCAACGGGCCGATAACAGCATCCGTTTTACTAAAATCTGTTGTTGATAAAATATCTTGCAAGTTTCCGTTTTTCGTATCGATCACTTTCACATTTACATTTTTACCTTTTTTCGCCAAATGAGTCAACGCTAATTTAGCTCCAGTAAAAAATTGCATTGCTTGCGAATTTTTTAATTGCGGATTATTTGCAACATCAAAAGGTAGCATAATAGCAACATTAATTTCATTGTCATTAGCACGTTTCAACTTTCCTGCAGTTCCGTATTTGATGATTTTAGCATTTTTTTGCAATGGAATTTTAAGTGTCATTCCAGCTTTTAAACCATTGATTAAATCAGGATTTAAACGCAATAACTCATCTAAATTCGTGTTGTATTTTTCTAAAATTCCGTAAGCCGAATCTCCATTCTGAACAACATAGTTGATCGTGTTTTCTTCGATTACAACAGAACCAGATTTTTTAGGAATCGTTATCACCATTCCTTCTTTTACACCTGTTTGTAAAGCTGGATTTTCTGCATATAAATCGTCAACACTTACATTATACTGTTTTGCTAAAGTGTATAAAGTTTCTCCTTTTTTGATTAAATGCGTTCCTTTTGGAACAGAAAAAACTTTATTTGTCACATCTTTTGGAAGCTTGATTACGTCACCAATTTCTAAACCTCTTTCTTTGATTTGAGGGTTTAATGAGTTCAATGTTTCTTCCGAAATTTTATATTTTTTTGTCAAATTGTAAACCGTTTCTTTCGGCTCAATTGTAATATATTGATAATTATCGTCCGAAATTTTTACGTTTGACGTAGTCGTTTGTGTATTGGTTTCAGTTGGTTTGGTTGTCGTAGTTCCTTTACCTGGAATCACAATCAAATCACCTGGATGAATCCCATTTTTTTCAATTTTAGGATTGGCTTTATACAATTCTTCTTGCGAAACACCATATTGCTTCGAAATTCCGTAAACGGTTTCTTTTGCTTGAACTGTATGCGTTTTTTGTTGAGCATAAAGTGCTGATGCACCAACAAATAACAATAAAGCTAATATTTTTTTCATTTAGATGAATTTTCGTGGTCAAATATACAAATTATGTTTTGTTTAGAGTTCCTCTTTCAATGTATTTATGATGAACTCAAATTCAAAAGGTCGAAGACTATCTTCAATAAAATCAATGAAATACTGAATATTAATGTAATCAAAATCAGCAAAATTTTTCACACGTTCTTGCAAACCATTTTGTTGAGAAAGATCATTTAATAATTGCTCGATTCTCTTCAATAAATCTTCATTTTTTTTCACTTCTGCATGCACCAAACGTTGTTTTATTTTCTCAAAACCTTTCAATTGTTTTGTACGCTGCGCTTGTATCATATCGGCAAAAGAAGATTCTGTTAACGAACTCAAATGTTCCAAACGTTCAAAAATGCTTTTTAATTCTTCTTCCAGTTCAGGAAGTTTTGGAGCAATTTCTGACGAATTTATCGAACGTTTTTTTGTGATTGCTAAACTATTCGAAAATAAATCTTCGTTTGATAAATCTAATTTTTGTTGTTTTTCGTATTGTTTTTCAGTTCGGATTAACAATGAATTTCTCAAAACTAAAAGTGGAAAATCAACTTCAAATTGATTGAACATTTCTTTCAATTGTAACCAGTAAGCTATTTCGCCTCCGCCGCCAACATAGGCAACATTTGGTAAAATTGTTTCTTGGTACAAAGGTCTCAAAATCACATTTGGACTAAATTTATCCGGATTTTGACGTAAATCGGCAACAATTTCTTCTTTCGAAAATTTGATTGATGTGTTATTGACAAAATACGTTCCATTTTTTTCAACAACTCGTTCGCGCGAATTATCTTGATTGATATAAAATAAATTTATTTCACGAGGATTCACTTGAATCGAATACCCCAATTGTTCTAATTTCTCATTCTGAGGAATCACTTTTTTAAATGATGTTGACTGAAATAATTCTTCCTCAAAAGTTGGAATCATTAGTTTTTTTAATTCTTTATCATCTCCATCAATCATCAGCAATCCAAAATCTTTGAATAATAAATGAACCAGTTTTCGTGTTGCATCGGTCAAATTATCATTCGACAAATAAGAAGATTCAATCAAATTCTGTAGTTCCGTTTTCTTTTTTCCATTTGGAATTAATGACAAAAATGAATCAAAAACTTTTTGTAAACCATCTGTTGATAAACGTCCAACAGGTCCGCCAAACTCTTTTTCCCAATGAATAATTCGATCTCCAAATTTGAAATGATTAATTTCTTCGAAATCGTGATCTTCTGTCGCCATCCAAAACATCGGAACAAAATTGATTTCAC
Source organism: Empedobacter sp. R132-2 (assembly GCF_030324375.1). Lineage (NCBI taxonomy): Bacteria > Pseudomonadati > Bacteroidota > Flavobacteriia > Flavobacteriales > Weeksellaceae > Empedobacter > Empedobacter sp. R132-2. The sequence goes on along the minus strand of NZ_JACAGG010000004.1, from coordinate 120,329 downwards.
TTTGTTCATTATTTAATTCCTCGCATGCTTTGATGACTTGCAAAATCTTATAAAAAAAGAAGATTGGACCTGTAAATAAATTTAACTGGTGTCCAGTCGTAATTGTTACTGTATTCTTTTCTCTTAATTTTTGTAGATTATTTTGTTGCTTTTCCGATAAATCTAAATGACTCAATTGTTTCGAAATTTGGTCAACAAGAATTTCTCTATTTTTATAATGTTCAAGCTTATTTTTCGCTTGTTTTATATAGTTTTCTTTGGTTGGAAATAGGTTGTAGAAGTCTTTCAAATTCTCATCTTGATTGATATAATTTAACATCAATTTTGAGAAATAATTTGAATCCTTAAGTGATATTGTTTCCATTTAATTTTTATTAATCGTTTGATGTACATCCATTGCTCTGTCCGTTGCAAAAATGTCGACACCATCTTTTTCTAAATCGCGGTAAAGTTGTCCATTTCTCGCCGAAGCACTTTTGTCTAAGTTTCCTAATGTTCCAAAAATGACCAAAATATCCTTGTCATGAATTTTATTTATAAATGATTTATCATTGCGTCGAGTTCCCGTAAATGCAACCATTTTGTCTGTCGGGATTCCGCTGTTCATCATTTCATTAAATTCTCGTTCGTTTCGCATCGAAACAGACAATAACATATCTGGCACAAGTTGATGCAACTTTTTCGCTTGACCAATTGTATACGTCACCAAAACAACCTGTTTTTGCATGTTAGCTTGTTCTATTGTCTTTACAATATCACGGTAATCAACACTTTTTTTGATGTCAACCATAAAATAAATTGGTTTACTTTTTCCCCAATTTAGTGCTTCTGCAAAAGTCGGAATTTTGTATGACGTTTGTTGTCCAAAATCATCTACCAAAAAGTATTCCTTAATGGTTTTTAAGTCAACTTGATTGACATCTTGTCGCCCTGTGCTTGTTCGTTGCAACGAATTATCGTGCATTAAAATAAGTTGATTATCCTTTGTTTCGGCAACATCAATCTCAAAAATTTGTATTCCTTTTTGATAAAGATGTTCAAAAGTTTCGACACAATTTTCGGGAAAACCATGTATTCCACTTCCTCCACGATGCGCGCTGACAAAGTTTTTATTTTTGGTCGAATATTTGAAGGATATTTCTTCGAATGAAGTATTTTGATGTGTTTCGGATTGATTTTTCTTCGGATTACAACTAAAAATAGTCAGTAAACTGAACATTAAAATTCCGAGATAATATCGTTTAAAATAATTGAAATTCATATTTTTAAATAAAAAATTAAATTAATTCATCCTAAAATTGCGAATGAAGCTGTAAATTTAAACTGAAAATATTCAACAAAATAAATTATTATGGGACTTAGAACTTTTTTGAAAAGAATTTTAGGAAAAACGGAAACTGCGATTGATGTTGCAGGTGATAAATTTGACGATGTTTCGGCAACTGTAAAAAAAGCAGGAACATTGATTGCAGATGACGCATCGGATTTTGCGCGTAAAACAATCAATAATTTAAAAGATGCTTCAGGTGATTTGAAAGAGCAATCGAAAGAAGCCGCTAAAGATTTTAAAGAAAGATCGAAACAAGATTATAACAATGTAAAGGATATTGCGGAAAAGCAAATGAAAGAAACAAGTGCTTTTGTGAAAGAGAAAGTTTCGGATTTGAAAGAAACTTTTAAAGAAGAGAAAACAGAATTGGAAGAAAAAGCAGATGAGTTAAAAACAAAAGCCGAAAATAAATTAGACGAAGCTTCTAAAGACATTAAAAAAGAGACAAACGATTAAAGAGTCTTTATTTATCAAGTTTATTACAATTTATAAATGTTAAATTTAATATTAGTTATTGATTATTATAAAATTGGTTTAATTTTTGATTTAATAATTTTTCCTCGAAATAATTAAAATGACTGAATACAAAGATCTTGAACCTTCTAAAAATACTAAATATAAAAATGAATTCGTAAAGAATATTATTATTGCTGTTTTAGCAGTAGCCCTGTTATTAGCTATTGGGTATATTGTATATTCTAAAGAAGCAAATGCAAAATCTTCGATAGAAATGCAAAGTGATATCAATGATTTGGAACGATCTAGAGAAATTCTGAAACAAGAATTACGTATAATTAGATCTGATTTTGATGATGCTAAAACTCGTGTTGTAAAAAAAGATTCTTCTTTAAGTTATCAAGATCGATTGATTTTGGAGAAACAAAAAGAAATTCAATCAATCTTAAATAAAGAAGGCATTACAAATGGAGAATTGCAGCGTGCTAAACGATTGATTACTTCTTTACAAGCAGATATTAAAGTTTATAAAGAAGAAATTGTTCGCTTGAAAGACGAAAATAAAAAGCTGACAAACAAAAATACAGAGTTAACTTCGGAAAATTCTCATTTGAATGAGCAGAAAAAAACGGTTGAATCAAACTTGAGTACTGAAAAAGAAAATCATCAGAATTTAATCAAAGAGACAAATTCTACTTTATCAATTTCAAATTATACGATTAAAGGTTTGCGAGTAAAATCGAGCGGAAAAGAAGTGGAAACAACACGAGCAAGAAGAATTGATAAGGTTAGAGTATCTTTCGATTTGGATAAAAACTTGAATGCAACTTCTGAAACCAAAGAATTGTATGTTTCTATTTACAAACCAAGTGGCGAGATAGGAAAATTTAAAGGTGCTGATGCTGGTGAAACAACTTTACGTTCAGGATCTTCTGTAGAATATTCTGATCGCGTAAAAGTTAATTACAATAATATGTCTGGCTCAAGAGTTAATTTTGACTGGATTGATTATGATTTTCCAAAAGGAGAATATAAGATTGATATTTACCAAAATGGATACAAAGTTGGTCAAAATGTGATTACACTTCGATAAATATTAAAATTATAAATACATAAAAAAAACTCTTCAAGATTCTTGAAGAGTTTTTTTTATTAACAATATTTTTCTCCGTTTTTCTGTAATTTTAAATCGCTCACATAAGTTTTTATAAACTGTACATTGCTTCGAGGACAAATGAGTAATCCTTTCTCCGAATTAATAACCACATAACTGTCTAATCCATCAATAATAATAGCTTTATCTTGCGTAGAATAAATAAAATTATTTTTGGCGTTGTAACCAGAAAAATGTTTACATAATAATGTATTGTGATTTTCGTCCTGATCTTCACCTGTATATTTATACTTTTCGTTGATTGCAGACCAAGTTCCAATATCACTCCAGCCAAAAGTTGTTGGAATGACATAAACATTATCCGCTTGTTCTAAAATTCCTTTGTTGATAGAAGTTACGTCTAACGTTGTGTAAATAGGTTTTAAAGTTTCTGTATTTTGTAAAGAACGATCAAGATCAAAATATTTTTTTAAAGTTTCTTTCATCGAAGGTAAATGTTGTTGAAAAGCTTTTACAATACTATCTACAGACCAAACAAGGATTCCTGTATTCCAAATAAATTCACCACTCGTTATAAAAGATTCAGCAAATTCTAAATCAGGTTTATCGATATAAGATTTTACTTTTTTTATAGGTGTTGTATTTTCGATGAACTGAATATAACTGTAATTAACATCTGGACGCGTTGGAGCTACTCCCAAAGTAATCAATCGATCGTTGTCAGCATCCTCGAAAGCAAGATTTACTTTTTCTACAAATTCATCTTCATCAAAAATAAAATGATCTGAAGGAGAAATAATCAATTTTGCATTTGGATTAACTTGTTGGATTGTCATTGCGGCCAATAAATTACAAGCTGCGGTATTCATGACTCTTGGTTCGATGATAAAATTTTTATCCTCAAAATCTGGTAATTGTTCTTTTACAATCTCTTTATAATCTTGAATAGTTACAATGAAAATATTTTCTTGCGGAACGATTTTTTTAAGGCGATTATACGTTAATTGAATAAAAGTTTTTCCTATTCCTAATAAATCATGAAATTGTTTTGGTTTCTTAATTGTACTCAAAGGCCATAATCTCACTCCTGTACCACTGGCAAGGATAACAGCGTAGTTATCTTTATTATTCATGATTGTCTTTTAAAGTTTATTTACAGTTGCAGTTGCGTTTATCAAATATTTTTTCTTGGTTTTCAACTCTAAACAAAGATACCTTAATTTTCGTTTAGATTCTTTTTTAAAGATTCTTTTTCCAATCGAAAATATTGTGCCATCCTCCAAATCTTCAAGATAAATTTGAGCAGGATTTTTATCATCTATAATATATTTTGAGATATTAATATCCGCTCCTAAACTTGCCTTTGGATGTTTGGCATGATGAAGAATATACGGTTGCAATTCTTCGGGATAAATGTGAAGAGATTCTAATAATAAATGCCCAAAAATGGTTTTCCATTCTTTTCCATGCGGATTTATTTTACGAGAATCAAACTGAACAAAAGTTTTGAGATGCGCCACTTCATGTGTAAAAACAAAAAAGAAAGCATACTGATTTAAGTCGCCATTCACTGTAATTTGATGACGATTATTTTCGACTAATTTGCGATAATCTCCCAATTTAGTTTCACGTCTTCTTGTAATTTTTAACGTTATAAAATGATTTTCTAACCACTTTTTTACATACAAGTCTGCATTATGAGGGAGATAAGAAGTTAAATGTTCTAAATTCACATTGTGCAAGATAAATAAAAAGCCTTTCCAATAAAAATATTAATTTTGTCGTAATGAAACTAATCGAAAATTTAGGGTCATACTTTATGCTTATGGGTAAAGTATTTAGCAAACCTCAAAAATTGAGCGTTTTCTGGAAATTGACCGTTAGAGAAATATATGATTTAGGTGTCAACTCTTTAGGGATTGTAACCTTTATCTCAACATTTATGGGTGCAGTTGTAGCAATACAAATGGCACAAAACTTTCAAGGAGCTTCTATTCCTGTTCCAGATGCCTACATTGGTTATGCAACCAAAGTGGTTTTGGTATTAGAGTTTGCTCCAACCATTATGTCGCTAATTTTAGTTGGTAAAGTAGGTTCGTACATCGCTTCGAGTATTGGAACCATGCGTGTTACCGAACAAATTGATGCGTTAGATGTTATGGGAATCAATTCTGCAAACTTCTTGATTTTACCAAAAATTATCGCCTGTGTATTTTTCAATCCTTTATTGGTTATGATTTCTATTGGATTTGGATTATTAGGAGGTTACTACATTGGTGTTTTTACAAAACTATGGTCAGCGGCCGATTTTATTACAGGTTTACAAATGAATATGGCAACAAAATTGTTTGTCTATACATTCCTTAAAACAATGGTATTCGCGTTTGTTATCGCAACAATTCCGGCATATTATGGTTATAAAGTAAAAGGAGGTTCGTTAGAAGTTGGTCGTTCTGCAACAACAGCTGTTGTATGGACATCAGTAGCAATTATTGTGATCAATTTAATATTAACACAAACAATTTTGAGCTAATGATTGAAGTAAAAGATATCAGAAAATCATTTGATGCAGTAGAAGTACTGAAAGGTTTTTCTGTCACTTTCGAGAAAGGAAAAGTTAGTTTAATTATTGGTCAAAGTGGTTCTGGAAAAACTGTTTTTTTGAAAAATTTGATTGGATTATTAACGCCAACTTCAGGTCAAATTTTGTACGAAGGAGATAATATGATCGAGTTTGATTACAAAGAAAAACAACGTTTACGTTCAGAAATTGGAGTAGTTTTTCAAGGTTCGGCTTTGTATGATACGATGAATATTGTCGAAAATGTAAAATTTCCATTGCAAATGTTTTCGGATATGTCAAATGCAGATGCCGAAAAACGTGCACGTGAAGTGTTAGACCGTGTAGAAATAGCTCGTACAGCACTTAAAAAATATCCGTCAGAAATATCTGGAGGAATGCAAAAACGTGTGGCAATTGCGCGTGCGATTGTAAATAATCCAAAATATTTATTTGCTGATGAACCAAACTCTGGTCTTGACCCAAAAACGGCTTTAGTTATCGACCAATTAATTTATGATATCACAAAAGAATATAACACAACAACCGTTGTAAATACACACGATATGAACTCGGTGATGGAAATTGGAGATCATATTGTTTTCTTAAAAAATGGTTTCTTGGAATGGGAAGGTACAAAAGAGGAGATTTTGGTGGCTGATAATCCAAATGTAATTGATTTTGTATATTCGTCAAATCTTTTCAAGAAATTAAGAGAAGCCTTATTAAAAGAGCAACAATAAATCAATAAAAATAAAAATTCTATGAAAAAATTAATTTTAACTGCAATTGTAGGTTTAGCTGCAAATTTTGCTACAGCACAAAATATCGATTTTGGTATCAAAGGTGGAGCTGTTTTCAATACAGATAAAGGAAAAGTTTGGGAAGATGATGGAAATATTTTCAAGAGAGATGGAAAAGCTTCTGCTGGATTTCAAGCGGGTGCTTTAGCGCGCGTTTCTTTAGCAGGAATTTACATTCAGCCAGAGTTATTGTATACGCAATTCAAAAACGAATATGATGTTGATGGACAAAATCTTGATGTAACTAAAAAACGTTTAGATATTCCTGTAAATGTTGGAAAAAGATTTTTAGGAATCGGACACGTTCAAGCAGGACCAGTTTTCTCATACTATTTTGATGATAAATTATCTGTAAAAGATTTTACAACTGCAAAACAAGACGAATTTAATGTCGGAATGCAAATTGGTGCAGGTGTGGAAGTTTCTAAATTATTATTCGATTTACGTTACGAATTCGGTTTAGGAAAAGTTGGATCTGACATTTTGAATGGATCAAAAGGACAATATAGAACAGAAAATCGTCCACAAATGTTGAACTTATCAGTAGCATATTTATTCTAAAAGGTTGTTTGTAAATAAATTTATTGGATATATTTGTTCCAAATTGTATTTTTGCAACCTCGTAAATTATTAAAATGGCAAAAAATAATAAAAAAGAAGAATTCGCAACAGAGCAATTCGTAGAAAAATTAGATAGAACAGCTTTCAACGTAGAGTTCTTTGTTGAAAAATATGCTAAAGCAATTGGTATTGGTTTAGGAGTAATTATTGTAGCTGTTTTAGGTTATTTTGCTTACTTAAAATTAGTCGTAGAACCTAAATCGGATGACGCTTTCAAAGAAATGGTTCAAGCAGAACGTCTTTTCGATCAAGATTCTATTAACGTCGCTCTTAATGGTAGCGCAGGAAGCTTCCAAGGTTTACAACAAATTGTTGATGAATATGGAAATACTGATGCGGGTAATTTAGCACGTTTCAAAGCGGCAAGTTCTTATTATAAATTAGGAGATTACGCATCTGCTGTAAAATTATTAGAAGATTTTGACACTGATGACAATGTAATGTTAGCGCAAAAATATGGTATGTTAGGAAATGCATTAGTTGCTTCTAACAAATTGGAAGAAGGTTTACCTTACTATGTAAAAGCTGCTGAAGCGACAGAAGTTGAAACTTTACAATCAACTTACTACACAAAGGCAGGTGAAATTGCAATGGAATTAGGTAAAGATGCTGATGCTTTAAAATATTTTCAAGCTTTAGAGGATAAATATCCAAATGCGAATAATGGTGAAACTGCGAAGTTTATTGAGCGTTTAAAATACGCTTCTGAAACTGCGAAATAATTCACTTCAAAAGATAATTAAAAGCCGAACAAGTTGTTCGGCTTTTTTTATTGACTCAAATCAAAGTTTATCCTAAATCATTTTTGTAATTTTACCATTCAAATTTTAAACAAAATGGCAACAGAAAATAAAAATTTATCTCAATATAATAAAGCAGAATTACCAAATGTAGCGGGCTCTAAGTTTGCAATCATTACATCTGAATGGAATAATCATATCACATTTAATTTGCGCGATGGAGCAAAAGACACATTGATTGATTTGGGTGCAAATCCTGACGATGTTACATTATATCAAGTTCCTGGTAGTTTTGAATTGATTTATGGAGCAGATAAAGTGGCGCAAACCCATCCAAATTTGGACGGAATTATCGTTGTTGGATGTGTGATTCGTGGAGCAACAGCGCATTTTGATTATGTTTGTCAAGGTGTGACACAAGGTGTAAAAGATTTGAATATCAAACACAATATGCCAATTATTTTTTGTGTTTTAACAGACGAAAATGAACAGCAATCAATTGATCGTTCTGGCGGAAAACATGGAAATAAAGGAGTTGAAGCTGGTGTAGCTGCGGTTATGATGGCGGATATGAAAAAGAAATTAGGTAAATAATTTTAGAATGATAGATTCAAAACTTTATCGATGCCAATAGCAGAAGATTTTAAATCAATTTATACGAAAAATTGGGAGATTTATTTTTCTCAATGTGATCCGACAGGTAAGATGAAATTGTCTGAAATGGCAAATCTTTTTCAATTAACTGCTTCAGAACACGCGATAAAAGGAGGTTTAGGTTTCTTTGATTTACAAGAATTTAATCAATCTTGGGTAATGAATCGACTTCGAATTGAGATTGATGAATTACCTTCTTGGACAGATTTTGTTGATGTAAAAACTTGGATTGAAGTATTGAAAGGTGCAAAATCTATTCGTGATTTTACAATCGAGAAAAATGGAAAAAAATTAATTGGAGCTTCAAGTTTGTGGGCGGTTTTCAATACAGAAAAACGTCGTCCTGATATTCTTCAAATTGATTCATCTCACATTGAACGTTTTCCTGATCTGAAACCAACGGAAGTCGAGAATTCGATTTTAAACATCGATTTTGAACCAACAGAAGTTATTCAATATAAAGTTCAGTTTTCTGATTTAGATATCGTAAAACACGCAAATAATACCAAATATTTGGATTGGTGTTTGAATACTATTGATCCTGAAATAATATTCAAACATCGTATCAAAGCGATTGATATGAATTTCTTGAAAGAATTAAGTTTACATGACAAAATAGAAATTCAGAAATTAGAAACTAAGAATTTAATTCAGTTTAAAGTTGTTAATCAAGAAAAAGTAAACTTCGTTTGTCGATTGGAGTTGAGGTAAAATACTTTGTATAATGCGATGTAGAAATGAGTTCAACATGACTTATGGATAATAAGTCAGAATGCAACGTAAGTGGAATGAAGAATCTCAGATTCCTCCTTTCGTCGGAATGACATTTACTTTATCAGAGTTTTGAAAACAATTATTCTGAGTTTATCAAAGAATCTAAAATTATTACAATAAAAAAAGGTTTCATATCGAAACCTTTTTTTATCTATTTTTCTTTTGTCAAAACAAATTTAGCAGAATCGGCCGATTCTATTTTCTTCTGATTTTTATTTAACTGAGTAATTTTTCCCTCTTCAACCAAAAAAGCATTCGGAACATTGGCAATTTCAGGAAAAACAATTGTATTTCCATCTTCTTTAAACTGAAAAGTTCCAGTTGTCATAATTGCCATTTTATCTAACCCCAGACGTTTTGTAGAATAGACATATCCTTTGTTTGGTAATAATTTTATTTCCATTTCAACCTCTTTGCAATCTTTCTCATAACAAGGCAAAATTCCTTTGTAAGCTCCTTCGTATTGAATAGATTCTTCGGCAGTTTTTGCTTCAACTTTTACTGAATCTTCTACATTTTCTACATCATTTTTTACAGGTTCTGTTTCGCTTTTACAACTTGACACAACAAAAGCTGCGATTGTAAATGTGGCTAAAATTATTTTTTTCATTTTTTAGAATTTGATTTAAAGGTAAGTAAATTTTGAGCCAAAAAAAATCCTTCCGAATATTTTCAGAAGGATTTGTATAATGTTTTGTAATCTTATTCGATTAGAAAATTTCTTTCGCAGCAAAGTGGAAAGCAGCTTCAATAGCAGCATTTTCGTCAGAATCAGAACCGTGAACAGCGTTAGCATCGATAGATTCAGCATATTTAGCACGGATTGTACCTTCTGCAGCCTCAGCTGGGTTAGTAGCACCGATTAAAGTACGGAAATCAGCAACTGCGTTGTCTTTTTCTAAAACTGCAGCAACGATTGGTCCAGAAGTCATGAATTCTACTAAATCCTTGAAGAAAGGACGCTCTGCGTGGATAGCGTAAAATGCTTCAGCATCTTGTTTTGCTAATTGAGTCATTTTAGCCGCTTTAATTTTGAAACCAGCGTCAGTAATGTCTTTTAAAATATCTCCGATGTGTCCTTTTGCAACTGCATCAGGCTTAATCATTGTAAATGTAATGTTTGCCATTTTATTGAATTGTATTTATTACTTATTTTTTGAGGTGCAAAATTACAAAAATGATTCGAATGTTTTTGTTTTATAATTAAAATTTCTTATTTTAATAAAAATAGTTAATTGTTATTCATTTAAGATTGTTTCAATTCGATAATATTTCTTATTTTTAAGAGAAATCTAAAACTTATGAATACAAATGATCTTTCCACATTTCATCATAAAACAAAACTCAAAAAGGTTGGTGATAAATATTTTCTACCTTTCGAAATGTGGAATTATTTAGATTTTGGGCTGATGTTTGCACTTGTTTTATTCTTTATTTATGCATCAAGTGAAATGAATATTGTTTTTATTTCAATGATTTTAATTTTTGGAATCCGAATAATAACGACAATTAAAGACAGATTTTTTGTAGAAATTAAAACATCAAAATCGTTGAGTGAGAATATTAATTTAATCAAAGAATTAGCACAGCGTCAACATAATTTTACGCAATCATTGGACGAAGAAGGTTTGTTTCTTTTTGAATATTCGGAACGAAATATTTTTTACAAATACAATTACCGAAGAAGAGATTATATCGAAACAGTTGTGATTTACTGTGAAGACAATTCGATTTGGGTGAACTCTTTTAATCAACGTTATTTCGGAATTTTTAGACGATATAATCTAAAACAATGGATAAAATTGATCCAATTAAAAAGCGAGAATTAATCTCGCTTTTTAATTTTAATATCTTTCGATTAAATCGTTTCCTATTTCGTTGATAGAATCATCAGTTTCTTTTGGGTTTGGTCCCCATTGATTAGAACCTGGTTGACTATCCATAATAAAAAATATTAATAAAATAAGATTTCCTCCAGGTATAAAAGTTAATAAATAGAACCATCCACTTTTTCCTGTGTCATGCAATCTTCTACTTATTAAAGCTAATCTTGGTATAAGAGTTATAAAAAAAAATAAAACTATTATTCCTCCAATAGTATATGAAACTATGTCTGATATATTTATAAATTTAAATAAACAAATGAAAGATATTATAAAAAATATAGTATTAATTAAAGTTGTATACCAAAATTCGCTTCTGCGGGCTCTTCCCGAGAAATTGGCGTAATTGTCAAACATTACTCGTTTGTATATTTCAATCATAGATTAAGTTGTTAAATTATGTTAAAAATATTAAAATAAATTTTATTACGCAACTCTTAATCTGCTTTTAAACGTTTAGTTTTGAACATTTCTGGCTTATAGTTAATAATAAAAACACCAAGAATAATTAGAATAGTAGCGACAATAAACTTTGATGAAATCTGCTCGTCAAGAACTAACCAACCCAAAATAATTGCAATAATCGTATTGAAATAAGAAAGAATAGAAACTTGTATAGGGGAAATTTTGGTCAATGCATAATGAAAAGAGAAAAACGTAATCACAGAACCAAAAACAGCTAAATAAAGCATGGCAGAAATACTTTTTGTACTCCAATTCTCGAAATTATAATTTTTAGTAAAAGCGAATGCAAAAATAATTTGAACAATTCCAGCAAATATAAATTGGTAAAAAAGATTGAGAGAAATATTTTTAGATTGAATATTCATTTTCTTGGTGAAAATAGTTCCTGTTGCCCAACCTGTAATCGCACAAAAAAGTAAAATAATTCCGGTTCTATATTCTGGATTTGCTAATTCTTTAATTCCATCCCAAAAAATAAATATTACGCCGCAAAAACAAAGTAAAACACCTAATAATCCGCGGTAACTAAATTTTTGTAAACCAATAAAAATACTTCCTGAAAAGACTAAAATAGGAGAGGTTGCGCTGATTAATGCAGCTAAACTACTCGATAAATTTTCTTCGGCAACAGTAGTTAATCCATTTGCAGCGATTAACATCAAACTTGAAAATATAAGTTGATAAGACAAATTTTTCCAGCCAATCTATTTTAATTCCTTTTTAGATAGTAAAATAATTAGCATAATTAGTCCTGCCAAAAATTGACGAATTTCAACAACAAACCAACCAGGAATAGTTTCTACAGCTATACGAATTCCGAGGAAAGTTGTTCCCCAAACAATTGCAACTATACTAACGGCAATCAATAATTTGATCTCTTTCAAGATAAAAAAGTTAAAAGTGTTAATTCTAAAATAGAATTATAAAAATAAAAAAAAAGCGACTTGATAAACCAAGTCGCTTTTAAAGTATTATAATAGAGATTTATTATTTAACAAAATCCTCTGCTTGTTTTAGTGCAGCATCTAATCCAGAAACCTCTTTACCACCTGCTGTAGCTAAGAAAGCTTGTCCACCTCCGCCGCCATTGATGTGCTTCGCGATTTCTTTTACAATTTGTCCTGCGTTATAACCTTTTTCATCTACAAGGTTTTTTGCGATAGAAATTGTAATCGATGGTTTTACGGCATTATTCGTACCAACAACGATAAATGCATTTTCGATTTCTTTTGTTAAATCAATTGCATTTTGTTTTGCGGCATTTGTATCTAAATTCGTTTTAACCGCTAAGAAATTAACACCATTAATCTCTTTAATCGCAGCTTTCCAAGTCGCTTTCTCAGCAGCAGCTTGTTGCGCAACAAAAGACTCTAATTGCTTTTTCAATTCTGCATTTTCATCTAATAAATGTTGAACCGCTTTTACCGCATCATTTTTCGTTTTAAGTGCAGCTAAAACATCATTGTAATTTTTCTCAGCATCTTTGTATGCTTCGATTGCTTTGTTTGATGTAATTGCTTCGATACGACGAATACCAGCAGCAGTAGAAGATTCAGATAAAATTCTGAACAAACGAATATCTGCTGTGTTTTTTACGTGCGTACCACCACATAATTCGATTGAAGATCCGAAACGAATGACACGAACTTTATCACCATATTTTTCACCAAATAGAGCCATAGCTCCATCAGCAATAGCTTCGTTGATATCACAATCTCTTTTTTCGATTAATGGTAAAGCTTCTGCAATTTTATCGTTTACTTTTTGCTCAACAATAGCCAATTCTTCATCTGTCATTTTAGAGAAATGAGAAAAGTCAAAACGTAAATAATCGTCTCCAACATACGAACCTTTTTGTTCTACGTGCGTTCCTAAAACTTCGCGTAAAGCTTCGTGCATTAAGTGTGTTGCAGAGTGATTTTTAGTTGTCTCATTACGTTTTTCTGTGTCAACTTTCGCATTGAATGTAGCGTTTACATTTTCTGGTAAAGTTTCAACGAAATGAATTACTAAGTTATTTTCTTTTTTCGTGTCAACAACTTCAATTGTTTCATTCAAAGTAGAAATTGATCCTGTATCACCAATTTGTCCTCCAGATTCTGCATAGAATGGCGTTTGATTGAATACTAATTGGAAAAATTCTCCTTTTTTATTTTTTACTTTTCTGTAACGTGTAATTTTTACTTCAGCTTCTGTGTTATCATAAGCGATAGAGGTTTCGTTTCCTTTATCATCTAAAATAACCCAGTCATCCGTTAATAAAGCAGTTGCTTTTTTCGAACGTTCTTTTTGTTTCGCCATTTCAGCTTCAAAACCAGCTTCGTCAATTGTGAAACCGTGATCTTCTGCTACAATACGAGATAAATCTGCAGGGAAACCAAACGTGTCATATAATTCGAAAATCACATCACCAGGAACAATTTTAGAATCTCCTAATTGCTCAATGATTTGATTTAATCGATTTAATCCTTGTTCAATTGTACGTAAGAAAGATGCTTCTTCTTCACGAATAACGCCAGTTACAATTGTTTCTTGTTTTACTAATTCTGGGAAGAAATCGCCCATTTCAGCTTTCAAGATTGGATATAATTTATAGATAAAAGGCTCTTTAAGACCTAAGAAACGATATCCGTAAGAAATAGCACGACGTAAAATACGACGAATTACATATCCAGCTCCTGTGTTTGATGGTAATTGTCCGTCTGCAATTGCAAAAGAAACTGCACGTAAATGGTCAACTACAACACGAATCGCGATATCTGTTTTTTCTGCTGCGCCATATTTTACACCAGAAATTTCTTCTAATTTTTGAATTGTTGGTTGAAAAACATCTGTATCATAATTTGATGATTTTCCTTGTAAAACCATTGCTAAACGCTCAAATCCCATTCCTGTATCGATGTGTCGCGCTGGTAAAGATTCTAAAGAACCATCAGCTTTACGTTGGTATTGCATAAATACCAAGTTCCAAATTTCGATAACTTGTGGATGATCCATATTAACCAATGTTTTACCATCAACAGCTAAACGATCAGCTTCTGGACGAATATCAACATGAATTTCAGAACATGGTCCACATGGTCCGATATCACCCATTTCCCAGAAATTATCTTTTTTATTTCCGTAAAGAATTCTATCTTCAGCAATATGTTGTTTCCAAAGTTCTAATGCTTCTTCATCTAATGATGTTCCGTCACCTTTATCACCTTCAAAAACGGTTACATAAATTTGATCTTTAGAGATTCCGTATTTTTCTGTTAGTAATTCCCACGCCCAAGCGATTGCTTCTTTTTTGAAATAATCACCAAAAGACCAGTTTCCTAACATTTCGAACATCGTGTGGTGGTAAGTATCTTTTCCTACATCATCCAAATCATTATGTTTACCAGAAACACGAAGACATTTTTGTGTATCCGCGATACGATTACTTTTTGGAGTTCCGTTTCCTAAAAAATATTCTTTGAATTGTGCCATCCCCGAATTATTGAACATTAATGTCGGATCGTCTTTCAAAACAATCGGCGCAGAGTCTACTATTAAGTGGCCTTTTGTCTCAAAAAAATGCAGAAATTCTTTTCTTATATCTTTGGATTTCATTTAATTAAATTATTTTTATCATTTGATTAACAAGTTTACTCGTACAATATTCGTTACTTTGCAAACGTTTTACAAAGATAATAAAAGGTTGGTTAAGTAATGGAAAATAAAAACTATAAGTATAATTCTGTGAAATTTTTAATGAGTTGGGCGAAGAAAAGAGTCCAAAAAACTCCTAAAACAGCATTATACGTATTACTATTTTTATGTCTATCGACAATATCTGCTGGAATGATTGGTTATCATTTTAATGATTCTGAATACGCATCGAGAGCAGGGAAATTCAAAGACGACAAAAGCAAATTATTAGCTGAGTTGGAAAGAATGGAAAATGAAAATCAGCAATTACATAAAAAATTCAAAGAAGTTGAAGAAGCTTTGACAGAAATCGAAGAAAAAGATCGCAATATTTATCGTACAATTTATGATATGCGTGTCAATGAAAATATCGATTCTGTAAACAAAGAAATTGATAATTATACAGCAGAAGATATCGAAAAATTGATTGATAAAATTGAAATTGAATCAAAATCGTTGGACGAAGTATTTCGTTCGGCTGGTGTTAAAGATGCCAATTTATCATCAATGCCAGTACTAAAACCTGTTGCAGATAAATATGTAAGTAGATTAGCTTCTGGTTATGGATCTCGTTTTCACCCAATTTTGAAAGTGAATAAAATGCACAAAGGTTTAGATTTTGCAGCTTCTACAGGAACACCAATTTATGCAACTGGAGATGGTTCTGTAAAAGTTTCTGAATTTAATTCGGGTTACGGAAATATGGTGGTCTTGAAACACGGAAATGGTTACGAAAGTTTGTATGCTCACATGTCTCGTGCGAAAGTTCGTAGTGGACAAAAAGTGAAAAGAGGCGATGTAATTGGTTATGTTGGGACGACTGGATTGTCGACAGGAGCGCATTTGCATTACGAAATTCACAAGAATGGAGAACCTGTAGATCCAATTATGTATTTCTACAATGATGTAGATCCAGACGATTTCATTAAAATTTATCAAAACTCTAAAAAATTGTCATTATCTTTGGATTAAACGCTGATAATGAACGTAGACCTGCCTGATAAACTATATTACTCGATTGGCGAAGTCGCCAAAGCCTTTGATGTAAATGCATCGTTGATTCGATTTTGGGAGAAAGAATTTGAAATTATTCAACCCAAAAAGAACAAAAAAGGAAATCGATTATTTACCAAAAATGATATTGATTGTTTCAAGAATATCTATTATTTGGTAAAAATAAAAGGCTATACGTTAGAAGGTGCAAAACAAGCGATTGGTAAAAAAGGAATTGCGACAACAACAGATGAAATAGATGTTGTGAAGCGATTAGAAAATATAAAAGATGAACTCATCAAACTTAAAATGAGTTTTGAGTCGGAAGAAATTTTAGAAAAAGATGAACTGAATTAAGTTCATCTTTTTTGGTTATAAAACTTTTGTTTCAATAAATTTAAAGCCAATTGCAAGTATAAAACTTATAATGATTAGAATCCAGTTTGGTTTTAGTTTAGTTTTTAATTCAAATAGTTTCGAAAAAATTTCAATCACTCTTTCTTTGTCAATAATTAAGATAACAAAGACTAAAACTTGATAAAAAATAGAAGAATTTAGCGCAACAATTTCATAGAAATAATCTTGTAGAATAATATTGATTAAAATTGTAGTTAATAACAAGCATGCAAAAATTCTTGTCCTTCTAAAAAGTAATGTGATTGCACCAATCACTTCAAAAATTCCGATGATTATTGGATACCCTTTGGTAAAACTATAAAAATTCCACATCAATCGATGACCTTCAGAAAGATGATTATTAATGCTGTTATCCATATTTGTGAATTGAGTAGGTTTTACAATTCCATACACAAACATTGATATTGAAACCGTAAATATTGCTGACCAATAAAGTATATAGATTAGTTTTTGTTTCATTTATTTTTTAAAATTATTTAGAATAATCATTACAATTTTTATAATTAATACAATAATAGTGATTGGAAGTAAGAAGAGTAAAATGGAGTATAAACTCCAAAAATCATTTAAAATTTTAAAATATTGTAAAAAAAATAAGCTAATCAAGTAAAGCCAGAATAAAAAAACTAAAATGAGAAGGTTATTTATTTTGAATATTTTTCGTTCAACGAAATAAAAAGTCAAAATAATCAAAAGTGGTATTGCAATAGTATAAACGTAAAACATATTTTAGGTTAATAGTTGGTTATAAGCTACGATGAACTCTTCCAATTGTTGTAAAGTTACTTTATCAATAATTTTTCCTTCCGAATTTACTTTTCCTTTAACACCTTGAATGAGTAAAGTTGTTTCATTATTGAAGTTTGTCATCAACGTTTTCATTATCAATTGCAATTCTTCATGTCCTTTTTCTCCATTTGCAGACGCAGTGATAATTCCTAAAGGTTTTCCATCAAAAATGGTTGTAGAAACGCACCATTCTAATACATTTTTTAATCCACTCGGAATACTAAAAATATATTCGGGCGTACAAATAATTATTCCATCAGCTTTTTCTATTTCAGTTCTAAAACCAAGTATTTCTTGCGGCGTATTTTCGATAGAACGTTCTGGATCAAAATGAGGAAGAGTTTTTAATTCATCAAAAACAGTACATTTGAAATATTGAGATGTAGAAGAAATAAAATTTTCTATGATTTTTTGATTAGATGAATTTTCGCTTGTGCTTCCATTAATGATGAAAATATTTTTCATTTTCGTTGATTTGAACATCTAAAATAGATAATTATTCTTAACTTATCTTAAGAAAATCTTCTGCTAAGATTTCGTAAATTTACAGATTCAAACGAAAACTCAATGTACTTAATATACGATACAGAGACAACTGGTCTTCCGAAAGATTGGAATGCGCCGATTTCTGACTCCGACAACTGGCCGCGTTGTATACAAATCGCTTGGCAATTGCACGATGAAATGGGGCAAATTATTGAACATCAAGATTATTTGGTGCGTCCAGATGGTTTTGATATTCCGTATGATTCTGAACGTATTCACGGAATTTCAACTGATTTAGCAACCGAAAAAGGTGTTCCATTAAAAGAAGTTTTAGATAAATTCAACGAAGCTTTAGGTAAAGCTAAATTTATTGTTGGACAAAATTTAGGTTTCGATATTAACATTATGGGAGCCGAATTTTATCGTCTGAATTATGAAAATAATTTAGCCGAAAAACCTGTTTTGGATACCTGTACCGAGGTGACTGCTGAGTTATTGAAACTTCCTGGAGGTCGTGGAGGTCGTTACAAATTACCAACGTTAACGGAATTGCATCAATATCTTTTTGGTGTTTCGTTTGGCGAAGCGCATAACGCAACTGCCGATGTGGAGGCAACTACGCGTTGTTTTTTCGAGTTGATTCGTAAAGGTATTTTTACAAAAAACGAGTTAGAAGTTGAAGATGAATATTTTGTTCGATTTAATGCAATTAATGAAACAAATATTCAGCCAGTTGGACTAAATCACGTAAATCTTAAAAAAGCTTCACAAGAAATTGCGAAAATTAAAGCCAAAGAAGATGGAGGAGATGAGGTTATTGATATTTCGGAAGAAGTTTTAGCACAATTCGAGAAAGCAAAATTTGCACATTTACATAATCACACACAATTTTCAATTCTTCAATCGACTATTTCTGTAAACGATTTGGTGAGTGCTGCGGCAAAAAATAAAATGACTGCAGTTGCAATTACCGATCATGGAAATATGATGGGAGCTTTTCATTTTAATGCAGAAGTACAAAATCATAATAAAGCTGCAAAAGTAAAGAATGAAGAGTTAATTGCTGACGGAGCAGAACCAACGGAAGTTATCTTAAAACCTATTATTGGTTCCGAATTCTTTGTTTGTGAAAATCATTTAGACAAAACAAAAAAGGATAATGGCTATCAAATTGTAATTTTTGCAAAGAACAAAAATGGTTATCATCATTTAGCAAAAATGGCATCGAAGGCTTATACTGATGGGTTTTACTACGTGCCTCGAATTGATAAAGCGATTATTGAAGAATATAAAGAAGATTTAATTGTTTTGTCTGGAAACTTACAAGGTGAAGTTCCAAACAAAATTTTGAATCTTGGTGAAAAGCAAGCCGAAGAAGCTTTACTTTGGTGGAAAGAGCAGTTTGGTGATGATTTTTACATCGAATTGATGCGCCACGGACAAGAAGATGAAGATCGTGTTAATCAGACTTTGCTTGCGTTTGCGCGTAAACACAATGTAAAAGTTGTTGCGACAAATAATACGTATTATATCAATCAAGACGATTCGAATGCACACGATATTTTGTTGTGTGTGCGCGATGCAGAAAAACAATCAACGCCAATTGGTCGTGGTCGTGGATTCCGTTTTGGTTTGCCAAATCAAGAATATTATTTTAAGTCGGAAGCAGAAATGAAACAATTGTTTCAAGACATTCCCGAAGCAATTATTAATATTCAAGAAATTGTTGATAAAATAGAAGAATACACGCTTTATCGAGATGTATTACTTCCAAAATTTGATATTCCCGAAGAATTTCATCACGCAGAAGATGATGAAGATGGAGGGAAAAGAGGTGAGAATGCTTATTTAAAACATTTAACCTACGAAGGTGCAAAAATTCGTTATCCAGAATTGACAGACGAAATTAAAGAACGTTTGGATTTCGAATTAGCCACAATTGAAAAAACAGGTTATCCTGGTTATTTCTTGATTGTACAAGATTTTATTGCTGCGGCGCGTAAAATGGGCGTATCGGTTGGTCCAGGTCGTGGTTCGGCGGCAGGATCAGCAGTTGCTTATTGTTTATGGATTACCAATTTAGATCCAATTCAGTACGATTTACTTTTTGAGCGATTCCTAAATCCTGATCGTGTATCTATGCCCGATATCGATATCGACTTTGATGACGAAGGTCGATCGTTGGTAATGGATTATGTGATTGATAAATATGGAGCAAATCAAGTAGCGCAAATCATCACTTATGGTACAATGGCGGCGAAATCTTCGATTAAAGATACGGCGCGTGTATTGGATTTACCATTGTTTGATGCGAACCGTGTTGCAGGTTTGATTCCGAATATGAAGTTATCTAAAATCTTCAATTTAGATGAAGCTGCATTAAAAGGAGCCTTAAAACCAGAAGAGTTTGATGCTGTAAGCGAATTAAAACGTTTATCGAATGGAGACGATTTAGCTGCGGAAACTATTCAGCAAGCAAAAATCTTAGAAGGTTCTGTTCGTAACACGGGAATTCACGCGTGTGGGGTAATTATTACGCCAGATGATATTACGAATTTCGTACCTGTAACAACAGCTAAAGATTCAGATTTATATGTAACGCAGTTTGATAACTCGGTTGCAGAAAGTGCCGGATTATTGAAGATGGACTTTTTGGGGTTGAAAACCTTAACCTTGATTAAAGATACCATCAAATTAGTAAAAGCGAGAACAGGAATCGAAATCAATCCGGATGAAATTCCGATTGACGACGAAAAAACATATGAGCTTTTCCAGCGTGGCGAAACGGTTGGGGTTTTCCAATACGAGTCACCCGGAATGCAAAAATACATGAAGGATTTACGTCCGACAGTTTTCGCGGATTTAATTGCCATGAATGCCCTTTATCGTCCTGGGCCTATCGAATATATTCCGTCGTTTGTTCGCCGTAAAAATGGTGAAGAACCAATTCAGTACGATTTGGATGCGATGGAAGAATATTTATCAGAAACCTACGGAATTACGGTTTATCAGGAGCAAGTAATGTTGCTTTCGCAAAAATTAGCAGGTTTCTCGAAAGGTGATGCCGACGTTTTGCGTAAAGCAATGGGGAAAAAGCAAAAAACTGTCTTGGATAAAATGAAACCAAAATTTGTTGCGCAAGCTTCAGAAAAAGGGCATGATCCTAAGATTTTAGAAAAAGTTTGGACAGACTGGGAAGCCTTTGCATCCTATGCCTTCAATAAATCGCACTCGACGTGTTATGCATGGGTAGCGTATCAAACAGCTTATCTGAAAGCACATTATCCAGCAGAATATATGGCGGCTGTTCTTTCAAATAATATGAATGATATCAAGCAAGTGACCTTCTTTATGGAAGAGTGTAAGCGAATGGGATTAGCTGTACTTGGACCAGATATCAACGAATCCATTACAAAATTTAATGTAAACGAAAATTACGAGATTCGTTTTGGAATGGGAGCTGTAAAAGGTGTTGGGCAAGCCGCAGTAAACTCGATAATTTCTGAACGTGAAGCAAATGGTCCGTTCAAAGATATATACGACTTTGTTAAACGTGTCGAATTGCGAACAGTGAACAAAAAAACAATCGAAAACTTAGTTTTAGCTGGAGGTTTTGATTCGTTTGAATTTCATCGTGGACGTTATTTTTATATCGAAAATACGACAACTAATTTGGAAAAACTAATCAAATACGGAGCAAATTTTCAAGAGCAAAAAAACTCTGCTCAAACCTCTTTATTTGGCGATTTTGGTGGTGATTCTGTTGTAGAAGATGTGGTTCCGATGTTGCCAGATTGTGAGAAATGGAATATGTTGCAACGTTTGTCGAAAGAGAAAGAGGTTGTCGGAATTTATATTTCTTCGCATCCTTTGGATGATTTTAAACATGAATTGAAAATGGCTTCAAATTGTAGTATTTCTGATATCAATGCGAATGAAGATAACTTTGTTAACAAAGAAGTTTCGATTTGTGGAATGATGTCAAATATTCAACATAGAATTGCCAAAAATGGAAACGAATTTGGTATTTTTACGTTTAGTGATTACACCGATTCGATGGATATCATGGTTTTTGGTAGCGATTATATGAAATATAGACACTTTATGCAGGAAAATATGTTCTTGAATTTGAAATTGAATATCTCGAAAAAAGAATTCAAAGACAAAGAAGGAAATGTAACGCAAGGTCGTGTGTATAAAAACATCACAAATATTTTGTTGTTGAATGAAATTGTTGAAAAACAAGCCGAAAAAATGACGGTGAAGATTGAAGTTCCAGAATTTTCGGAAGAAACATTTAGCAAATTATCAGATATTATGTTCAAATATCAAGGAGATAAATTATTAAAAATTCAATTAATTGATCCAAAAGATTATTTGAATAATTTAGATTTACCAGCAAGTAAAATCAAAATTAACATTTGTCGAGATTTGTTGAAAGAATTAGATGAATTGCAGGAAATTACATTCAAACTGAATTAATTATTCGTTTCATCTATTGAATAATTGATAGATAATATGAACGAAATTTTTCAAGAATAAAATTTTATGTAGATTTGTAAACTTAAGATTAGATAAAAAAAATATAAGATTATGGCATTAGAAGTAACAGACGCATCATTTGCATCAGATATTATAGAGTCAGGAAAACCAGCAATGGTTGATTTTTGGGCTGTTTGGTGTGGTCCTTGTAGAATGGTTGGTCCAGTTGTGGAAGAGCTTGCTACAGAATATCAAGGAAAAGCAGTTATTGGTAAAGTTGATGTAGACACAAACCAAGAAGTTGCAGCAAAATATGGAATTCGCAACATTCCTACAATTTTATTCTTCAAAGACGGAGAAGTAGTAGACAAAGTTGTTGGAGTTGTTCCAAAAGAGCAATTAGTAGAAAAATTAAACGCGATTTTATAATAAATTAAATCGCTGATTTTGAAATAAAAGAATCTCGGATGCAAAATTTCCGAGATTTTTTTTGAAAAAAGTTTAGGTTTTATCAGAAAACCGCCTATATTTGCAATCCGAAATCGATACAGATTTTGATCCGGTAGTTCAGTTGGTTAGAATACTTGCCTGTCACGCAAGTGGTCGCGGGTTCGAGTCCCGTCCGGATCGCATCTATTTCTTTTTCTATTTTAGTGCGATCGAAAATTATAAATAAAAAAACAGACTGATCCGGTAGTTCAGTTGGTTAGAATACTTGCCTGTCACGCAAGTGGTCGCGGGTTCGAGTCCCGTCCGGATCGCA
>NZ_JACAGG010000004.1:97011-97224 GCF_030324375.1 Empedobacter sp. R132-2 | reverse complement strand
CTGATCCGGTAGTTCAGTTGGTTAGAATACTTGCCTGTCACGCAAGTGGTCGCGGGTTCGAGTCCCGTCCGGATCGCCAACTTTTATAAGCTTCACTTATTGTGAGGCTTTTTTTTGCTCCAAACTTTTTATTTTTGCATAACGCATAACGCATAACGCATAACGCATAACGCATAACGCATAACGCATAACGCATAACGCATAACGCATAAC
>NZ_JACAGG010000004.1:0-96911 GCF_030324375.1 Empedobacter sp. R132-2 | reverse complement strand
GCATAACGCATAACGCATAACGCATAACGCATAACGCATAACGCATAACGCATAACGCATAACGCATAACGCATAACGCATAACAATGAATCATATTTATTTGGTGAATGCCTTGGTTACAGATGAAACGGGTAGAATGTTAGCTGTACGAAAAAAGAAATCGAAATTTTTTCAGATGGTTGGAGGAAAACGAGAACAAGATGAAGAATTATTAACCACACTTCGACGCGAATTTTTAGAAGAGATTAATGTTGATATTCTACAGCACGATGTTTCATTTTTAGGACAACATACTTCTATTGCCGTTAATGAAGTTAATACCGAAGTTTATGCAAATGTATTTCATGTTAAATTAAAATCATTAGAAACGCTTAAAATCGCTTCTGAGATAGAAGAAATGGCGTGGATAACGAAAGAAAACTACAAAGAATTTCAATTGGCTCATTTATTAGAAGAATTCAGTTTACCGATTTGGTTAGAAATGGAGTTTTAATTTTTTTTTTCAAAATTTTTGTAACGTTTTTACTTTATGTTTACTTACTAATAAACACTAAATAATTAAGCGATGAAATCTATTTTGGAAATAACAGTTGAAAATAATGTTATCATAATAGACGATGAACAAGTTGCGTTGAAAAAAATAAAATAACGATTTTGGAAGCAAAACAAACTCATTTTTTAGAACTAATCGAACAGCATAAAGGGATTTTGCACAAAGTCGCTAAGATGTATATGGACGATGATGATGATCAAAATGATTTGATACAAGAGATTGTTTTGCAATTGTGGAAATCTTTTGAACGTTTTGAAGGAAATTCACAATTTTCAACTTGGATGTACCGCGTTTCCTTGAATACTGCTTTGACTTATTTCAAAAAAGAAAAGAAAAAAGCGGACAAACATACATTCATAGAAAATATAGACCGCGTTGATGAGGTGGATTCTGGTGAAAAAGAAACGCAACTCGAATTGTTTTATAAAGCAGTACATGAGTTAAATAAAGTAGAAAAAGCGTTGATTTTTCTGTTTTTAGAAGGACAAAGTCACAAAGAAATTGGCTCTAATCTTGGAATTACAGAAGGAAATGCACGTGTGAAATTGAACAGAACAAAAGAAAAAATACAAATCATCATAAAAAAATACGACTATGAATTTTGATGAATTACAAAAAGAGTGGGACAATCAATCTTCAGATGAAGTTAAAATTGATCCAAATCTTGAGTTTAATCAAGAAGCAAATACCATTATTGATAAAGTACGAAAAACCTTGAAGAAAGAGTTTTATTATCAATTATCAGGATTAATATTCTTGTTTTTCATGCCTTTTTTATTTGATGCGAATAGTCAATTAGTTTGGTGGGTTTTATTATGTGTGTCAGCAACATTTTTAGTTCCTTTTTATTATATTTTCAATTTTTATAAACGTTCTTATCATTTGGAATATAATTCGTTAAAAAATATAAATTGGTTTTATTATAATTACAAATCATCGATAGATATTTACAGTATTTATTCGTACATCATCTATATTTTAGTATTGATGTTGATAGGAATTTCTTATATGCAAAATGATAAATTTCTAAAATTTGAAAATGAATTTTATTTCTTTCTATACGTTTTTTTGACATTATTAGCGTATTCAGTAGTCTGTGTTTGGATGTTGAAATGGTGGATAAAAAAGTTTTACAAGAAAAATTTAGAAGAATTAGAAAATATACTAAATCAATTAGAAAAGTAACCAAAAGTTACTCTTCTTTTGTTAATGTAATGCGTTAAACTTTAACATGTCATTGTGTAACCTTTGTGAATTTTGAACATCTATATTTTATAAAATTGATAAATGATTTAAAAACCAAATAGATGACAAAAATTTACTTTCTTTTTTTATGTTTTATAACGTTTGCAAATGCACAAGATTATAAAAAAGATACGATAGAATTACATGAAACGATTTTGTATGATAAAAGCAAATTTCGATTAAAACGTGTTGGTTCGGATACCAAGACGAAATCAATTTTAATCGTATTAACGGCAGATATTAATTTTAGTAAAGATTCACTCCCTAAGTTTACCAAAGAATTTGCAATTCCAATAAATGCGCCTAAAAAAGAATTCACTTTTCAACGTATTAATTTCAATTTTAGCAATAGTTTGAAATTAGATTCTATTCTTTTGAAAGTTGATTTAACGGCAATGAATAATGGGAAACCAGCTCAATCAATTTTAGAAAAACCTTTTGAAGTTGTTGTAAAAAAAGAATATCAACAGAATGATGTCTTTTCGATGGATTTACGTGATTTGAATATTAAATATCAAGATGATTTTTTCATCAAAGTAGAATTATTAACAGAAGTTGAAAAGCCAATTTATTTTAGTGGAGCTTTGCTGGCTAAATGTTTATATAAAACGACTGATTCTGATGTGTGGATGAAAACACCATTAGGAATTACGCCTGCAATCAATGCTGATATTTTGATAAAAAGATAAAAAAGAAGCGACATTTAATTTTAAGAAAAATATTCCTAAAAAATATACAACTAAAAAAGAGCTTGATAAATTGAATAATGAACTTGAATCAATTTCTGGCGTAGAAAATGACTAACAAAAAAGCCCTCGCTTGTTCAGGGCGAGGGCATATAGTTAAGTGCTTTTTTCTTTTTTCAAATAAAAATTTTGAATTAAAATTAATTAATATCTATAATATTCTGGTTTAAATGGTCCTTCAACCGTTACACCAATGTATTCTGCTTGTTCTTGAGATAAAACTTCTAATTCTACTCCTAATTTAGCTAAATGCAATTCTGCAACTTTTTCATCTAAATGCTTAGGTAAAGTATATACTTCATTTTTGTAAGCTGATGAATTTGTCCACAATTCGATTTGAGCTAAAGTTTGGTTAGAGAAAGAGTTTGACATCACAAAAGAAGGGTGTCCTGTTGCACAACCTAAGTTAACTAAACGTCCTTCAGCCAAAATGATGATGTCATTTCCGTTGATGTTGTATTTGTCAACTTGTGGTTTAATTTCTTCTTTCGTGTTTCCGTAGTTTCCGTTTAACCAAGCCATATCGATTTCGTTATCGAAGTGACCAATGTTACACACAACTACTTTGTCTTTCATTTTCTCGAAATGCTCTGCACGTACAATTCCAAAGTTACCAGTAGTCGTAATTACGATATCAGCGTTTGCAACCACTGTATCTAATTTTTTTACTTCGTAACCTTCCATAGATGCTTGTAAAGCACAAATAGGGTCGATTTCTGTTACTGTAACAATTGCTCCAGCACCGCGGAAAGAAGCCGCTGTACCTTTACCAACATCACCAAATCCACAAACTACAACACGTTTACCAGCGATCATCAAGTCAGTAGCACGTTTGATAGCATCTACTGCAGATTCACGACATCCGTATTTGTTGTCGAATTTAGATTTTGTTACAGAGTCATTTACGTTAATTGCAGGCATAGGCAATGTACCTTTCTCCATTCTTTCGTAAAGACGGTGTACACCCGTAGTTGTTTCTTCTGATAATCCTTTGATCTCAGCAACCAATTCTGGGTAACGATCAATCACCATATTCGTTAAGTCTCCACCATCATCCAAAATCATGTTTAATGGTTTACGATCTTCTCCGAAGAATAATGTTTGCTCGATACACCAATCGAATTCCTCTTCGTTCATCCCTTTCCAAGCATACACAGGAATCCCAGCAGCAGCTATTGCAGCAGCAGCGTGATCTTGTGTAGAGAAAATATTACATGACGACCATGTAACATCAGCTCCTAAAGCAACCAACGTTTCGATTAATACTGCAGTTTGGATTGTCATGTGTAGACAACCTGCAATGCGAGCACCTTTCAAAGGTTGAGCAGCTTTGTACTCTTCACGGATAGCCATCAACCCAGGCATTTCTGCCTCAGCCAACGTAATTTCCTTTCTTCCCCACTCAGCTAAAGAAATATCTTTAACTTTGTATGGAATGTATTGCGTTTTTGTATCCATCAATTGATATATTTAACTAACTTTTTTTTTAAGTTTATAAGGAACAAATTTACAAACAAATTTCGATTAATAAAATGCCCGTTATCGATTATATTAACGATTTTAAACATACCCGCATTATTACGTGGAATGTAACAGAATCGAATGAAGAATTATTAGAATATCTTCATTTAGAGGACTATAGAATAGAAAAATATAATAATCTTCGACCTAAACAGGCGAGAGAATATCTTGGTTTGCGCGCTTGTCTAAAGAAATTGGACTTGGATTATGATGTAAATTATGACGAAAGAGGAAAACCTTTTTTACCTACAAATAAAGAAATTTCCATCACACATTCCTATGGATTGGTTTCTGTTGGCGTGAGCGAATATAATATTGGGATAGATATTGAATTGTCTCGACCAAGAAAAATTTTGAACATCAAACATAAATTTGCCCGTCCAGATGAAATAGCTTGGATACCTCAAGAACATGAAACTGAATATTTGCATGTAATTTGGGGAATGAAAGAAGGTTTGTACAAATTGAATGGTGGAAATCTTTGGAATTTTCTGAATCATTATCGTGCAGAAGAATTTGAATTAATAGAAAATAAACAATTTATTTGTTGGATTTCGGATGATGTGAAATCTCGTAAATATCATGCATTCTATAAAATGATTGGAGAATATTATTTGGTTTGGGTGTTGGATTATGAATAGATTGAAGTTAGAAATTATAATTACGAATTTAGATTTACGATTTAGAATGAATTATTTTAACTCACAACTTAAGAATGAACGATTTTATTGATTACATCTTTGCTCCTTATAAAACCTATTCTAAGTTGAATATCTTGCTCGAAACGATAGCAACTTTTTTCGGAATTATTTCAGTTTATTATACCTACAAACGCAATATTTGGGTTTATCCAACTACAATTATTTCAACATTTATTTTCATTTATTTATTTTTTAATTGGGGATTATATGGTGAAACAATTATTAATGTTTACTATACTTCAATGGCGATTTATGGTTGGATTTTGTGGCAAAAAAATCTCGAAGCAGATCATAAACATGTAGATGTTTCGTGGGCAACGAAGAAAGAATATCTGTACGCAACTTTACTTTTCGCGTTGAGTTTTATCTTTATTTTGACGATTTATTATTTTCGTCCAGTTATTCAAAATGGTTTTGATTTCAGTTTTATCAACCAATGTAAATTACATTATTCTAAAATTGATTTTGTAGACGCCTCGACAACCGCTATTTTTTTGATTGGAATGTGGATGATGGCGCGACGAAAAATTGATAACTGGTATTTCTGGATTATCGGTGATTTAATCATGATTCCATTAATGATTTACAAAGGAGCAGTTATCACTTCTGTGCAATATATTGTCTTATTGATTTTATCATTTATCGGATTAATCGATTGGATAAAATCAGTAAAAAACTCCCAAAAAATAGTGAGCTAAGAAATAATTTAAAATTAGTATTTTAGCCTTATAAATTGAATTTGAAAAACCTATAAAAATTACGAATATGGAAAATCAACACGTATATCAACAAAACCAATTGGTTGCAGAGGCAACGAGTGTAGAAAGGGCAAATTTCTATAAACATACTTACGGACACGTTGCTGGAGGAGTTTTGGTATTTGTTTTAATCGAATCTTTGATGTTAAAATCAGAAGCATTAGTAAGCTTTATGTTAAGTTTAACTTCTGGATATCTTTGGCTTATTTTATTAGCAGGTTTCATGGGAATTACATGGGTTGCACAAAAAATGGCGTACGGATCGATTTCAAAATCTAAACAATATTTAGGCTACTTTTTATATATAGTTGCTGAAGCTTTAATTTTTGTACCAATGCTTTACATCGCATTGTATTATGGCGGAACTTATGTGATAAAACAAGCAGCTGTAGTAACAGGTGGATTATTTGTAGGATTATCAGCTATTGTATTTTTAACAAAAGCAGATTTCTCTATTTTACGAGGAGCATTAACTATAGGATTTTTCTTAGCAATTGGATTGATTATTGCAGGAATGTTATTCGGGTTCGATCTAGGATTATGGTTCTCAGTTGGAATGTGCGCCTTAGCTGGTGGAGCAATTTTGTACAACACTCACCAATTAAAATATGAGTTCGGAACACAACAATATGTTGCAGCTGCATTGTCGTTATTTGCTTCATTAATGTTATTGTTTTGGTATATTTTGAGAATTTTTATGAGTAGAGATTAATCATTAAGAAACAATAAATTTGTATATTGAACCGTAGCATTTTTGTTGCGGTTTTTTTATTTAAAATACTATGACAGATAAAGAAAAAGAAGACGATAGAATACAATCTCCGTTTCGACCAAAAGATTGGAACGAGATTAGAATAAATGATTCTTGGGCGTTGTTCAAGATTATGGCAGAGTTTGTAAATGGTTACGAAGTAATGTCTAAAATAGGACCTTGCGTGTCTATTTTTGGTTCGGCACGTACTTCTCCAGATCATCCATATTATGCATTAGCAGAGGACATTGCGTATCGATTAACGCAAATAGGTTTTGGTGTAATTACTGGTGGAGGTCCGGCAATTATGGAAGCTGCAAACAAAGGAGCGCAAAAGGGTGGGGGAACTTCTGTTGGATTGGGAATTACATTGCCTTTCGAAACAGAATTGAACAAATATATCGACCGTGAATATGAAATTAATTTCGATTATTTCTTTGCACGAAAAGTAATGTTTGTGAAATATTCACAAGGATTTATCGGAATGCCAGGAGGTTTTGGGACGTTAGACGAATTATTTGAGTCGATGACATTGGTACAAACGAAGAAAACAGGACGTTTCCCAATTGTGTTAGTAGGAACTGAGTATTGGTCAGGTTTAATTGATTGGATCAAAGAAACAGTTTTGAGAGAAGGTTATATTTCTGAGAAAGATTTGGATCTTTTCCGTTTGGTTGATACAGCAGAAGAAGCAGTTGCTCACATCGAGAATTTCTACGAAAAATATAATATTAAGCTTAATTTTTAAGCAACAAAAAACCTCATCATTTGATGAGGTTTTTTTATATTTTTATGATTGAATTTATTTTAAATCAACTACTTCAAAAAACATATCTTGGTAATCATCAGCTTCATAAAAAATACCAACTTTATTTTTTGATATATTCGTTAAAACGGAATAAGCCGAAGAATTTGGTTCTATAGTTTTGAAAAAATTCCATGTTTTCGCTTGATCTTTACTTACTTTCAATCCCAGATTTTGACGATCTTTTGAATCATGCAAATTACTAAACACAATATCTTTTCCTAAAACCAATGTCGAAGCATTACAAGTTGGATCAATTAATTGTTCTTCCATTTTAGAAGTCCATGTTTTTCCTTGATCTTTTGAGATAAATATTTTACGGAAACCAGCATTTTGAACGCGCGCATTTAACATCCAATCTTTGTTCGGAAGTTGTACAATATTTGTTTCGTCTGCTTTATCTGCAACAATCGAAATTCGTTCCCACGTTTTTCCATGATCTTTACTTCCGAATACGTAAACACCGTCTTTCAATCGAACCAATGTATTCAAAATCCAACCTTCTTTTGTGTATGCGCCACGACCAGAAGTAATGAATTTAAAATCTTTTTTCCATTCCGTTGGCGTAATTTGGTCCGTAATATCAACAGGTTTTGACCATGTTTCTCCATTGTCAGCACTTTTACAAAATGTAATCGAAATTCATTTTTCGCAATTTTTTTGATTCATGTAATTGTAAAAAAGATAAATTTCTTTTGTCTTTTCATCCAAAACCATCGATACATCAGAAGCAGATTCTTGATCTGGAAAATCGACCACTCGCTTGATTGCTGACCATGTTTTTCCTTGGTCATCACTTGTCCTAATCACAATATTGATATCAGGATTGTAAAGCAAATCGCCACAATTTTGAACACGCTCGTCGATTGCCGCAATCAATATTCCTTTTGCTGATGTAATGATACTCGGAATGCGATAACATTTGACATCCGATTGATTTTTGATTGTAAATAAAACTTGTTTGTTGGTTTGGGCAAATCCCAGCGTATAAGCGAAGGAAAAAATGGCAAGTAGAATTTTTCTTTTTTGTCATGGTGTAAATTAACCGACAAGTTATTGATTTTTCAACGATTTGTGAAAATGAAAAGCCATCAAAACGAATTTTAATGGCTTTTTTTAAAATTAATTTTTAATCAGTTTCGCCGACGATTTTCGATTTTTAGCTTCAATGTCAAGAATGTAAATACCTTTTGGTAATTCTTTGATGTTAAATTGATGTATTGCTGAAAATTTTCCTGAAAATTCTTTGACCAACTTTCCTGATAAATCATAAATTTTTACTTTTTCTGAATTAATATTTAATGAAAAAGAGGAAGAAACTGGATTTGGAGTTACAGAGATTTTTTCTGAATTAACCTCAATATTATCTGTTGATAAATTTGCTTTTGCATTCCCGAAAATTCTGAATTCACCTGGATTTAGATTAACTGTAAATGATGAATTTGTATTGGTAACATTCAGCGTTGTTTCGTCCATCAAATTGTACCAATTTCCTGTAAATGGAAAAAGTGGCGCAATTGCTTGAGTGCTTGTTGTGAAGTTTGCAATAACAATTACCTCATATAAATCAGACGACGATAATAAATTATTTGTAATCTGAATACGCGGTTTTAAATCTCCAGATGTAATTGTATAATTATCAGTTTCGAAAACTTTGTTGTTTAATTTAAGACCAATAATTTTTGACCAAACTTCATAAACAGATTTTCTATCGGCATTTGTTAAGTAACCAATTTCGCTTGGAATAGGTTTTGGATTGGTGCGACATCCGTCATTATTTGTTCCATCTTCGCAATGATTGATCGAATAATCATATCCTAATTCTCCAAATTGCCACAACATTTTAGGACCAGGAATCGTAAATAGAACGGCACCTAAAGCTTTTTGTCTTTCTAAAGAAGTTTTTAAATCTTTTACATTATAAGTTCCTGATGATGCACCATATTGTAAATTCTTGTACATCATTCTTTCTTCATCATGACTTTCTGCGTAGGCAACCAAATGTTTTTTCGTAAAACCTTTTACAGTATGCTTCAACCAATCAAAGTTACTATCCGAAGCATATCCCATTGTATTTTGATTAAAATTATTAGTCGCTTTACCCCAAAGCATAATTCCTTTACCTTCGTTAATGCGATAATTCGCCCATTCTGTTTCCTCTTGTGCTGAACCATTATTTCCTAAATGTTCAAAAATGATGTAGGAATTCGGATCAATTGTCCATTGCATATCTGCATATTTTTTTAAAATTGCTACACGATCAGCCTGATATCCGTTTGTACAAGTTTCATCAGAAGGTGTACAATTTTGTGTAAATCCTTTTGTTAAATCCCATCTAAATCCATCAATTTTGAACTCTTCAATCCAATGTTTTAATGTACGTTGTACATAATTTTGAGTTGGTGTTAATTGATGATTTAAATCGTATCCAACATTGTAACTATGTTTTGAGGTTTGATTAACATAAGGATTTGTAGTAGTTGGTTCTCCAAAACCATCATTGTCGGGATCATTCATCCACATTCTAACCAACGGAGATCGACCATAAACATGATTTAAAGCAACATCTAAAATGATTGAAATTCCATTTTGATGACACAAATCGATGAACTCTTTCATTTTATCTGCTGGTCCATAAGCTTTATCCAAAGCAAGATGATAAGCTGTATTATAACCCCAAGAAATATTTCCTTCAAACTCCATTACGGGCATAACTTCGATTGCGTTGATGTTTAATTTTTTGAAATAATCAAAATCATCAATTAAAGATTGCCATGTTTTTGTCGAATTGAAATCACGAATTAATAATTCGTAAATCATCAAATTCTCTTTATTTGGGCGATTGAAATTTGAAACTTTCCAATTATATTTTGTTTGATTCGTTTGTAAAACCGAAACTTCAAATTGTTGTCCAGTAGGATATACAGGCATATTGGGATAAGTTGAAGCGGTAATATACGGATCGTCATAAGGCGATAAGACTAATGTTGAATAAGGATCTGCAGTTTTGATTCCATCACTTGTACGATATTGAAACGTATAGATTTCACTTGCTTTAAGATTAGATAATTCAATCCAATATAAATCCTTGTTAGTAGTATCTCGATTCATCACATATTGATCAGAAAGTTGCCAATTATTGAAACTTCCGATTACATGAATGAACTCTTTTTGTGGAGCGTATAAAACCAAATATGCTTTTGTAAAATCATTATTCAAATAATTAATTCCTTCATGTAAATTAGATGGAATGGCTACATCTTTAACCGTTGGTTTGATATTAATTGTAAAAGATTTGCTTATTGTTTGACCATTAAAAGTTGCATTTAATGTATAATTCTGATTTTGTAAAATGGTATAATTTTTATCAAAAGAAGTTGAATTATTTAATGCATCAATTTGAGTTCCGTTAGCAGATAATGTCCAATTAGCAGATTTTGTAGCTATCGCTTTGATGTTAAAACTTGATCCTGAAGAAACATTTGTAATTGAATTTTCGAGCGGATTAGTTAAAGTAACTTTGAAAGAACCTACCGAAATAGAAAGATCCGTAGTTTGTTGTTTTCCATCTGCACTTCTAAAAACAACATCTATTGCTGTAATATTTTTAGAAGTATCAACTCCATAGAATTGATAAATAGATGTAGGGATTTCTAATTTGTAGGTTGATCCAGAAACGAAAGTTAATTTGGGTTGAGTGGTATTATTTCCCCAACTTTCAATTATATTTTCCCATTGTTTTCCATCAATAGTTACGCCTGTATGCGCATAAATATCTCCTGAATAATTGGCAAGACCTGTTCCTGTTTTATCGAAGTTTATTACAACTGCTTGGTTTGCTTCGGGTGGTGAAGGAGTTGTTGTAATTTGTGCTTTGGTAAAAGATATTACCATTAAAAGCATTAAAATAGATAGAATGTTTTTCATGTTTTGTGTAGTTTTAGAAAAAAGCCATTAAAAAACGTAATTGAATTTTAATGGCTTTTAAAAAATTATTTGTTGATGAGAAAAAATTTTATTGAGCTTCTACTGTATAAGTTTTCTTGTTGAAATTAGCTGTGATTTTATATTTCCCAGCTTTTATTTTGATGTTAGTACCGTCTTTGTCTGTTAATTCTCCTGCATTACTTGTACCACCAAAATTTGTTCCCCAATCATTATTTAAACGGAATTTAAATTCTCCATCTTTTAATGTTGTAGTAATAGTCCAAGCATCTAAAGTACCATCATAAGACAATTTTTGGTCTGGACCATCCCATCCGTTTGCTGTAGCGTCACCTACTAATCCCCAAGAATAATTATCTAATTTATAAGTTAGATTTGTTAAGTCCATAGTTATCTTGTAAGTACCGGCATCTACTGCGATGTTTTTACCTCCTTTTTCAAGTTTTCCATTAGATCCACCATAATCTAACTCCCATTTGTTGTCTTGACGGAATTTGATTTCACCAGCTTTTAAATCTGTATACGCTACAAATACATTTGTAACATCAGTTTTCCAAAATTGAACATCTGGCCCGTCCCAACCGTTAGGAGTAGCAGAACCAACAACACCCCAATTTGTAGATAAATCTGTTGGATATGGCGTTATTTTTAATATATTGACATTAGAAATTAACTGTTGAGAACCAGGAGTACCAACTGTAGAGACAATACGATATTCTATTTCTCCTTCTTTAAAAGGTTCTAATCCTAAAGCAATAACTGCTAAATTCAATTCTTTTACGGTAACATCAGCTGTTAATGTTGAAGTTGAAGTAAGAACTTGATGATTTTCAAAATTATCTCCTTTTACATCAATTTGTAATTCATATTTAGGAGGAGTATTTGTTCCATAATTTGCGGCACTCCAATTAAATGTCATTGCTGTATTTGCAGCATTTTCTTCTAATAATTCAATTGTTGATGAAGCAGGTGTTTCTACTTTCGGTGCAACAAAATTTGAGGGATCTAATTTGATGATATCTTCATCATCGTTACATGCGCTTAAGGCAAAAATACTCGCACAAGCTAACGAAATATATTTTATAAAATTTTTCATCTTAATAACCTGGGTTTTGAGTTAAGTTTGGATTAATGACAATAATATTGTTTGGAATTGGGAAGATAGCTTTTGTAGCATCTACAGAAGTTCCGTTTTGAACGCCTCCTTTCCAAGGCCAATTGTAATTATTTGTATATCTACTGAAACGAATTAAATCCGTTCTACGCGTTCCTTCCCAGTACAACTCTCTTGATCTTTCTGCTAAAATGAAATCTAAGTTTAATTGTCCGTCAGTAATATTACCTGATGTATTTCCGTATGCACGAGTTCTTAATTCGTTGATTAAGCTCAATGCAGTTGCACGATCACCACCAGTTCCTCCACGTAAAACAGCTTCGGCATAGTTTAAATAAACTTCTGCTAAACGAATTATAGGAACATCTGTGTCAACATATTCTCCTGTTGCGTCGTTTGCACTTTTTCCGTCTGAACGTTTGTTCGACCATTTGTAAACAGCATAACCTTCTCCAAATGTACCTATGTTGTTAATTTCAAAAGTTTGTCCATCTGTAAAGAACATCGCACGTTTATCTTTCCATGCAGTTGGATTTCCGTTACTGTCTTTCGTTGTTACAGCATCTGTAAATTGATTCACCAATGCTTTTGTAGAACGAGGACCTCCCCATCCACCATTTACACCATAATCAGCAGCTGTCATTTTTCCACCAATTGCAGCTTTTACTAAGAAAGTAGAACCTCCATATGTACGAGAATTATTTCCGTCAAAATTTAAAACGAAAATAGCTTCGTTCTGCGCGCCATTCGTATTGTTATCAGCTAAAAATAATTCGTCATAAGCAGAACCATTTTTATTTCCATCAGTTATGTTAAGCGTATATCCAGCTTGCATAGCTAATTTAGAATAAGTAATAGCTTCTGTATATTTTGCTTCACCAATCCAAGTTTCTGCATTTAGATACAAACGAGATAATAATGCTTCGGCAGCTGCTTTGTCTACACGTCCGTATTCGTTTGTACGACCAGCTTTTAATTCAGCTTCGATAGCTTTTAGTTCGCTTTCAACGAAAGTGAAAATCTCTTTACGATTGCTTTGTTTCGGTAATTCAGAAGAAACTTCTGTTACTAACGGAACATTCGCATATAAATCCATTAAGCTATAATAAGCATATGCTCTAATGAAACGCGCTTCAGCTACATATTCTTTCACTTCTGGAGTTGTGCTTGATAAAGCTTCAGCGTTTGCAATAAATGAATTAGAGAAAGAAACGGTTTGTGCTAAACGATAATACATCGCTTCAACAAAACTGTTACTTGCTCCCCAAGAAATCTCATGCAAGTTTGGTAAACCTGGATCTCCCCAGCCAACAATAGATTCGTCTGTTGTTAATACATTTAAGTTGAACATTAAACGAGTATATTGAGAAGCACCTTCGTCAATACCTTGAATATCTCCACTTCCCGCTGGACCTTTTTGTCCAGTAAGTGCTAAAGAAGAATATACTTTTGCTAAAGCAGATTTTGCAGTAGCAACATCTTTGAATACATCAAATTGTGTATAAGTATCTGGATCATTTGGCATTAAATCTAAATCATCATGACATGAAGAAACAGAGAAAGCCAATGCCGCAGCTAAAATATATGTTGAAATTTTAATCTTTTTCATTGTAGTTTTCTTAGAAATTAACATTTAAACCAAATACATACGTTCTCGGTCTTGGATAAAAACTATTATCAATTCCGCGGTAAATTTCAGGATCTAAACCACTGTAATTTGTGAATACAGCTACGTTTTGAACCGCTCCATAAAGACGAATATCTAATCCTTTGATTGCTTGTTTTAGGTTGTAACCTAATGTAATGTTATCAATACGGAAGAAAGATGCATCTTCTATAAAGTGGTCACTTAACAAATTAGTTTCTGTGATACTTGTGAAACCTGTGTTGTAGTAGCTTGAAAGCACATTAGATAAATAGTTTTGACCATTTCCTGTCGCTTTTTTGCTGTAACCTTTAGACGAAGCCATGTTATTGTAAGCATAGTTTCCGATATTAGCACGAGCAGTTGCACTTAAATCCCAATTTTTGTAACGGAAGAATGTATTGAATCCCATTGTTACTTTTGCGAAAGGACTTTTGTGAATATAACGGTCTTTTTCATTGATGATTCCGTCGTTGTTCAAATCTTCGTAAGCTCCTTCGATAGGCTTTCCGTTTGCATCATAAATTTGTTTGTATACGTAGAAACTAAATGGTTCTTCTCCTTCACGTTGAATTTGAATATTGTTACCAGTTCCTCCATCGATACCACCTGTTAAGTTATCAGTAGGTAAGTTGACAATTTTATTATCATTAAAAGCGATGTTGTATCCAAAAGACCAATCAAAATCTTTTGTTTTTACGATATCAGCATTGATACTAAATTCGATTCCTTTATTTTCCATATCACCGATATTTTTATCGATCATATTTCCAAAGTTTGTAAATGGATCTACATAAACACTCGCAATTAAATCACTTGTTTTTTTCTTGTAAACGTCTAATGTACCATAGATTCTATTTTTGAATAAAGAGTAATCAATACCAGCATTTAATGTACTAGAAATTTCCCATTTTAAATCACCATTAAATGGTTGAGGACGATAAGTTTGATAGAATGTTGAACCAAATTGATAATAAGCAGTTGATTCTGATCCTTGATAACGCGTTAAGAATTGGAAGTTTCCTAATCCGTTCACATTACCAACTTTACCATATCCAACACGTAATTTCAAATCATTTACAACAGAACTTCCTTTCAAGAATTCTTCTTTAGAGATATTCCATGCAATAGCTGCAGAAGGGAAATAACCCCATTGGTTGTCATGGCTTAATTTTGATGAAGCATCTGCACGCATAGTAGCTGTTAAGATGTAACGATTATCAAAATTATAGTTTAAACGTCCGAAGTATGATAGTAAAGAATAGTGATCACGGTCTACGAATGTAAATTGATCAGAACCTTGTTGTTCTAATTCACTATCGTAATTGGTGTTGTATGTATTAAAGTATTGATAACTGTAACCTCCAACAACAGTTAATCCGTGTTGTCCAAAATCTTTGTTGAATGTTAAATATGCATCAAATAATTTGTTGTAGAATTGTGCGCTAAATGTTGTTTTAGAACCATCCCATGTCAAAGAAGAGTTTGGCATATTTGCAGTTGTTACATTACGTCCATTTGCATTAGAAATATCATAACCTACATTAACTGTTGCAGTAACAGATGGTAAGAAATGTAATTTATAATCCATTTTTGCATTTCCTACAAAACGACGAACTTCTGATGTATCTCTGTTTTCGTTGATTAATGCAACTGGGTTAGTTGGCGCTAAATTGTGTTTAACAGATCCGTCCATCCAAGTGTGGTAACCTCCAAATACATTTGCTCCAGAATAAACTGGTTGAGTTGGATCATACTCTAAAGCAGCTCCAATTGCACCTCTGTTTGCAAATTGATTTTCGATATAAGAACCTCGAGCATTCAATTCAAATTTTAAGTGATCATCTAAGAAAGATGGACTTAAGTTCATAGAAGCTGTTGTACGATTGATGTTATCTCCTTTCAAAATACCATCTTGATCTGTGTTAGAAATAGAAAAACGAGACGGCATTTTACCTCCAATATTTCCTGTTGCACTAAAGTTGTGATCAAAACCTACAGCTGTTCTATAAATTTCTTTTTGCCAATCTGTATTTGCGTTACCTAAACGAAAAATTTCGTCAGCTGTTCCTACAGATTTTACCAATTCACGGAATTGATCTGCATTCATTACATCAATATAACCTTCTGGTTGATAAATTGATGTAATTGAATTATAATTAAAACGGAATTTTTTTCCTTTTCCTTTTTTAGTTGTAACCATTACAACCCCATTCGCAGCACGAGAACCATAAATGGCAGTTGCAGAAGCATCTTTCAAAATAGTCATCGTTTCGATGTCGTTAGGATTTAAGAAATCCAAAGGATTTCGAGAACCTCCAATATTTACTTCAGATAAAGGAACACCATCAACTACATATAATGGTTGAGAGTTTAATGATAACGAACTATTACCACGAATGATAATGTTTTGACCGTCACCAGGAGCTCCACCAGCAGATGTTACCACGACACCAGCGATTTTCCCTGTCATTAATTCTTGCGCAGAAGTGATTGATCCTTTGTTGAAATCTTCTGAATTTAATTGATTTACAGAACCTGTGACATCTTCTTTTTTAGCTGTACCATATCCAATTACAACAACTTCTTTCAAGTTTTCTGTCGTTTTAGACATACGAAGTTGTAATTGCGTTTGTCCCGCAAAAGTTATTTCTTGATCGTCATAACCAAAAAAACTGATAACAATTATATCACCATCGTTCGCTTCTAATGTAAAATTTCCTTTTTCATCAGAAACTGTCGATTCTCCTGTTGTGATGTTCGAAACATCTGCACCAGCTAAAACCGTGTTATTAGCGTTATCTTGTACTGTTCCTTTTATCGCAGTTTGTGCAGATAAAATAGCAGGGCTTGATAAAACTAATGCTAGAAGAGATTGTTTTAAAATCCTCATATATTTTTCGTTTTGTTTCGTTAATTAATTTATATTTTTACTTCTCATTACCAAATATAAGTTGTTTAATTGATTGATTGTGTATGTAATACACTAACTAGTTAAACGAAAACGTTTTCGTGTTAATAAATAATTAAATTAATTGTTATAGCATGTTAATTTTTAATAAAAAAGACGGAAATTAGTAGAATAAGATTGATGGTTAAGGTAGAAAGAAGATTATGAAAAAGAATTTGACATTAAAACAGATTGCAAAAGAGTTAGATGTTTCGATATCAACGGTTTCTAAGGCGTTGAAAAATAGCGAAGAGATTAGTGCTGTAACGAAACAAAAGATTCAGGCATTTGCAAAATTATACAACTACAAACCGAATAATATAGCATTAAGTCTAAAGAATCGTAAAACGAAAACCATTGCCGTGATTATTCCCGAAATCGTTCACGATTTTTTTGCGATGGTAATTAGTGGAATCGAAAATTTAGCCAATCAATATGGTTATAATGTCTTAATATGTTTGTCAAATGAGTCGTACGAACGTGAAGTGATTAATATGGAGATGCTTGCAGCGGGTAGTATAGACGGATTTGTGATTTCTCTTTCGAAAGAAACTCAAGCCAAAAAAGATTATCATCATATCAAAGAAATCATCAACCAAGGAATGCCAGTTGTGATGTTCGACCGTGTAACGCGTGAGGTTTATACTGATAAAGTGATTATTGATGATGTACTTGCGACACAAGAAGCAATTCAGTATTTTATAAGTAAAGAACGCAAGAAAATCGGTTTTATCACAACGCCAGATTATATAAGTGTTGGACGCTTAAGAACCGAAGGATATAAAAGAACGTTGGAAGCGAATGGAATTGCAGTTGACGAAAACTTGATTTTGCGTGTAGAAGACGAGAGTCAGTTGGACACTATGATTGATGAATTTTTCGAAAAAAATAATTTTGATGCAGTAATGGCAGTAAATGAATTATATGCCGTAAAAGTGTTGAGAGCAGCACTTAAAAAAGGAATCAAAGTGCCAGAAGAATTACATTTAATAGCTTTTACAGATGGTGTAATTTCCAAGAACTCAATTCCAAGCATTTCTACAGTCAAACAAAATGCATTCAAAATGGGTGAGATTGCAGCGCGTTTATTGATTCAAAAATTAGAGTCAGAAAACGAGCACGAGCATTACATTACCGAAGTTGTCGGAACAGAATTATTACACAGAGAAACTACAACGATTTAGTAAGTTTTTTTTGGTTAAATAATTGTTACAGTTGCAATAATCCCAAAAAAAAGTTTTAACATTGTAAACAAATCAAAACATATTTTTACTTCTCAAATTACAAAAATATAGTTTTGATAAGCATAAAACGCTTATCGTAAAATACATAAAAAAATTACGATAATGGGAAAGCGTAGATTAGGATTTCTTGAAATCTGGAATTTAAGTTTCGGATATCTAGGAGTTCAAATGGGTTTCGCCTTGCAAAACGCAAATGCGAGCCGTATTCTAAGTTCATTTGGTGCCGATGTGCACGAATTGTCTTGGTTTTGGATTGTTGCACCGCTAATGGGATTGATTGTTCAACCTATTATTGGTCATTATTCAGATAATACTTGGTCTAAATTTGGACGAAGAAAACCATACTTTTTAGTAGGAGCTTTATTGGCTTCTTTCGGATTAATCTTAATGCCACAAGCAGGTGCATTTACGGCATTGATGCCTGCATTATGGATGGGTGCTGGATTCTTGATGATAATGGATGCTTCATTCAATATCGCGATGGAACCGATGCGTGCATTTGTAGCAGATATGTTGCCTTCGGATCAACGTACATTAGGATATTCAATTCAAACTGTAATTATTGGTTTAGGAGCTGTTGTCGGTTCGTGGTTGCCTTATATTTTGAGCAACTGGTTTGGTGTTTCAAGTATTGCAGCGGAAGGAGAAGTTCCGTTTCACTTAATTTTATCATTCATTATTGGAGCAATTGCAATTATTGTAACCGTTTTAATTACCATTTTTACAACAAAAGAATATTCGCCAGAAGAATTAGACGCTTTCGAAAAAGCAGAAGGTAGAGAACCAATTGTTGAAGAAAAAGCAAGCTTAACACAGATTTTTACCGATTTTGGGAATATGCCAAAAACGATGAAACAATTAGGTTTAGTACAGTTCTTTACGTGGTTTGCATTATTCGGTATGTGGGTATTTGCTACGCCTGCAATCGCTCATCATGTATACGGTTTGTCTTTGAATGATACACATTCAGAAACGTACCAAAAAGCAGGGGATTGGGTTGGAATTATCTTCGGAGTTTACAACGGAATTTCTGCAATATTCGCCTTCTTTTTACCAGCAATAGCCTTAAAATTTGGTCGAAAAACAACACATGCTATTTCATTAATTTGTGGAGGATTAGGATTAATTTCAATCTATTTTATTCACGATCCAAAATTATTAATCCTTTCCATGATCGGAGTAGGAATCGCTTGGGCAAGTATCTTATCGATGCCTTATGCAATTTTAGCGGGAGCAATTCCAGCGAAAAAAATGGGTGTTTACATGGGAATTTTCAATTTCTTCATTTGTATGCCTCAAATCATCAACGCTCTTTTGGGCGGTCCAATTGTAAAATATTTATATCACGATAATCCAATCTACGCCATTGTTACCAGCGGTGTTGCGCTAATTATTGCAGCACTTTTTGTAACGCGCGTAAAAGATGTGGATGAACCAATCAAAGCATAATCATTTTGAAAACTAAAGCATTTATTTTTGATTTAGATGGTGTCATCGTCGACACTGCAAAGTACCATTATTTAGCATGGAAAAAATTAGCGAATAATCTAAACATCGATTTTACGCACGAACATAACGAATTATTGAAAGGTGTTTCTCGTGTGCGATCATTAGAAATTATTCTTGGATTGGGAAATGTTGAAGCTTCTGATGAGCAGAAAAACGAATGGTTAATTCAGAAGAACAAAGAATATTTAGAATACATCGATAAGATGGACGATTCTGAAATTTTACCAGGCGTTATGGACGTTTTAAACTTTCTAAAAGAAAACAATCAACCAATTATTTTGGGATCAGCTTCTAAAAATGCACGTCCAATTTTAGAGAAAGTTAATATTCTAAATTATTTCGATGATATCGTAGATGGAAACGATGTTTCTAACGCAAAACCAGATCCAGAAGTTTTTATCGTTGGAGCGAAAAAAGCGAATCAAACAAACGAAAATTCAATTGTATTTGAAGATTCTGTTGCAGGAATTGAAGCAGCAAATGTAGCAGGAATGACAAGCATCGGAATTGGAGAAGCTTCGGTTTTGAATGAAGCGAAATACAACTTTAAAAATTTTACTGAAATCTCAGAGGATTTCTTGGTCGAATTAATCAATCAATAATTATACAAACTACATACAACTAACAAAATGAATCAAGATTATATCATCCCGAATGCGTGGTCAATTATCGAAGAAGGGTTTGAAAAAGATCGTGTAAAATCGTCTGAAAGTTTATTTTCTATTGGTAATGGAGCAATGGGACAACGTGCCAATTTCGAAGAATTTTATTCAGGTGATACATTTCAAGGAAGCTATATTGCCGGCGTTTATTATCCTGACAAGACAAAAGTGGGATGGTGGAAAAACGGTTATCCAGAATATTTTGCAAAAGTATTAAATGCGCCAGTTTGGATTGGAATTGACATCGAAATTAACGGTGAAAAATTTGATTTAAACACTTGTAAAGAAGTTAAAAATTTCCGTCGCGAATTGAATATGAAAGAAGGTTTATTGGATCGTTCATTTATTGCGATTTTACCTTCAGGATTAGAAATTGAGGTTTTTGTTCGACGTTTTCTTTCTGCTAATTTAGATGAATTAGGAGCAATTAAATATGACATCAAACCAATCAATGGTGATGCGAAAATTGTCTTCAAACCTTATGTTGATGCAGCTGTAAAGAACGAAGATGCGAACTGGGAAGAGATTTTTTGGGAACCAATTTTTTCTGAAATTAAAGGTGAACAAGGTTTTGTACAAGGGCGTACGTTCAAAACTCATTTTGAAGTCGTAACATTTATGCAGAATAAAATCTTGGTAAATGGAAGTTATCAACAAAATACACCAACAAGTGATGTTAAAACTGAAACAAAAGTAGAATTTACATATGAAGTTGAGGTAAAAGCGAATGATACCGCGACAATTGAGAAATTTGGAGGTTATGTTGTTTCGACAAATCATCCTAAAAATGAATTAATTAACGCTGCCGAAAATGTATTATCTCAAGCAAATGAACAAGGTTATGAACAATTGTTAATAAACCAAAAAGAAGCTTGGGCAAAGATTTGGGAAATGGCTGATATCACTATAGAAGGTGATACAAAAGCGCAACAAGGTATTCGTTTTAATATTTTTCAATTAAATCAAACGTATTCTGGAAAAGATGCGCGTTTAAATATCGGTCCAAAAGGCTTTACAGGAGAGAAATACGGAGGTTCTACCTATTGGGATACAGAAGCGTATTGTTTGCCATTTTATATGGTAACAAAAAATCAAGAAGTTGCGCGAAACTTATTAATGTATCGTTTTAATCAATTGGATAAAGCGATTGAAAATGGAGAGAAATTAGGTTTCAACAAAGGAGCAGCTTTGTATCCGATGGTTACGATGAATGGTGAAGAATGCCACAACGAATGGGAAATTACATTCGAGGAAATTCACCGAAACGGAGCGATTGCATTTGCGATTTACAATTATGTTCGTTTTACGGGAGATCAAACCTACATTCCTGAAGCTGGTTTAGAAGTTTTATTAGGAATTGCACGTTTTTGGAAACAGCGTGTGAATTGGTCAAACGAGAAAAAACAATATGTGATGTTAGGTGTTACGGGACCTAACGAATACGAAAATAACGTTAACAACAATTTCCATTCTAATTATTGTGCACAATGGTGTATGAATTATTTGTTGGAACAA
This sequence comes from Empedobacter sp. R132-2, assembly GCF_030324375.1. Taxonomy (NCBI): domain Bacteria; kingdom Pseudomonadati; phylum Bacteroidota; class Flavobacteriia; order Flavobacteriales; family Weeksellaceae; genus Empedobacter; species Empedobacter sp. R132-2. Next base: position 75,247 of record NZ_JACAGG010000004.1, on the reverse strand, counting down.
GTTGAAAATGTCAAAACAAATTATCCAGAAGATTTTGCTCGTATCGCTGCAAAGAGAAATATTACTGATGCTGAATTAGCAGAGATGAAAGAAGTTGCATCGAATATTTATTTTCCTTTTAGCGAAGAATTAGGAATTTATTTACAGCAAGATGGTTTCTTGGATAAAGATTTAACACCTGTTTCTGAATTACCAAAAGAAGAACGTCCAATTAATCAAAAATGGTCTTGGGACAGAATTTTACGTTCGGCTTACATCAAACAAGCTGACGTTTTACAATCGTTCTATTATTTTGAAGATCAATTCTCAAGAGATCAATTAGAAAAACATTTTGATTTTTACGAACCATTAACAGTTCACGAATCATCATTATCACCTTGTGTTCACTCTATCCAAGCGGCAACGTTGGGGAGAATGGAGCAAGCGTATACATTTTATTTGAGAACTTCTCGTTTAGATTTAGATGATTATAACAAAGAAGTTCACGAAGGATTACACATCACATCTATGGCAGGAACTTGGATGTCGATTGTAGAAGGATTTGGTGGAATGCGTGTGAAAAACGATCAATTGTATTTTGAGCCGCGTTTACCAGAACAATGGGAAGGTTTTACATTTAAAGTAAATTTCCGTCATCAAATCCTAAAAGTTATTGTAAATAAAGGAGAAACAACATTTGAATTGGAAGGAACAGAACCTTTAGAGGTTTATGTTTTCGACCAGAAAGTAGTTGTTCAGCCTTCGATTTAATAAAGGGAATCTAATACCTTGAAGGCTTCGGTTTTCAGGGTATTTTTATTTAGAGTAGTACGTTTTAAGTTCTAAGTTTATTCTGAAAACCTATTTTAAAAAAGTCATCTTGAACTCATTTCAGGATCAAATGAAGCAGAGAATGAGAAGCTGAAACAAGTTCAGCTGGACAGAGAATTTAAAAAAGATTCTTTGATAAACTCTGAATGACAATTTCATTAATGTAGTAAAGTAAATTTCATACAGAGCTTGTCGAGGTATCAAAAAAACAAAAAACATGAAAAAAATACTATTATTATCATCTTTCCTATCAACATTTGCTTTTGCACAAATTCAAAAAGTGGAGCCAATGTTTTGGTGGAAAGGAATGAAAAATCCAGAAGTTCAAATTCTGGTTTATGGAAAAGATATTAGTAAATACAATATTGAATTATCGGATAATGTAAAAATTCAAAATTTACAGAAAACTGAAAATCCAAATTATGTTTTTGTAACGATTAATACGAATGAAGTAAACAAATCATCATTCAAAATTAACATCAAAAACAAAAATAAAATCGTTGATTCGTATACATACGAGTTAAAAGATCGTCAACCAAATTCAGCGAATCGTTCATCGTTTTCATCAAAAGATGTGGTGTATTTAATTATGCCGGATCGTTTCGCCAATGGAGATGAAAGCAATGATTCGAAAAAAGAATTGCGTGAGAAAGTTAATCGTCAATTGCCAGGTGGTCGTCACGGAGGAGATTTACGAGGAATTATCAACAACTTAGATTATATCCAAAATTTAGGAGCCACTGCAGTTTGGTTAACTCCAGTAAACGAAGACAATGAAAAAGAATATTCGTATCACGGCTATGCACAAACTGATTTTTATAAGATTGATGGACGTTACGGAAGCAATGAAGATTATCGCGAATTATCACAAAAATTAAATCAACGAGGAATGATGTTGATTCAAGATTATGTGACAAATCATTGGGGAATTTCGCATTGGATGATTCAGGATTTGCCTTCGCAAGATTGGATTCACAAATTTCCTGGAGGAAAAGATGGTTTTCGTCGTTCCAATTATCGTACAACAACCCAATTTGATAAAAACGCGGCAGAAGTAGACAAAAAAGAAGCGTTGAATGGTTGGTTTGATTATACAATGCCAGATATGAATCAATCAAATCCGTTGGTGCTAAATTATCTGACGCAAAATGCAATTTGGTGGATAGAATATGCTGAATTAGGTGGAATGCGTGTCGATACATATCCATATAATGATAAAGAAGGAATGGCAAAATGGGTAAAAGCAATTACGACAGAATATCCAAATTTCAATGTAGTTGGAGAAGCTTGGATGTATTCACCTGCGCATATTTCGTATTGGCAAAAAGATTCTAAAATTGCTGAAATCGATAATTATAATTCGTATTTACCTTCGGTAATGGATTTTCCATTGTTCTCAGAATTGCCAAAAGCAATCAAGGAAGAGGAATCGTGGGACAAAGGAATGATCAAATTATATAATTCATTTACCAATGATTTCTTGTATCCAAATGTCAATAATATGTTTGTATTTATGGAAAATCACGATACAGAGCGTTGGAATGAAGTGATGAATGGAGATGTGAATGATTACAAACTTGGTTTGTCCTTAATTTCGACTGTTCGTGGAATTCCTCAAGTATATTACGGTTCTGAAATCGGGATGCGAGGAGATAAAAGTAAAGGTGATGCAGCAATTCGACAAGATTTTCCTGGTGGTTGGAAGTCAGATAAGCAATCGGCTTTTATAAATGAAGGAAGAACTGCGGAGCAAAAAACGTTTCATGATTTTACAGCAAAACTTTTCAATTGGCGAAAAAATAAAGAAGTTATTCATTCAGGAAAAACGAAGCATTATATGCCACAGAGTAATGTTTACGTTTATTTTAGATACAATGATACCGAATCTGTAATGGTTATTTTGAATGCAAATCCAGAAAAACAGACGTTCAAATTAGATCGTTTTGCAGAATCATTAAACGGATTTACTTCTGGAAAAGATATTATTTCAGACAAAGTTTTACCAATCAATATAAACGGAGAAATCACAATTGATGGTAAATCTTCGATGATTATTGAACTTAAAAAGTAGTAGGTTTTAAGTTCTACGTTCTAAGTTTATTCTGAAAATGTATTTAAAAATGGCATTAAATCTATGATGTTAATAAAATTTAATAAGTGAAGAGTAAAAATGATTTAATGAGCGATAGCGAATTTTTAAATCATTCTCGAAACGGTTTAAATTTTTAGTCAAATAGATTTACGGCCTTGACTTTTTTGATTCGTTTTTGTGTCAAGACAAAAATGAATGAAATATAAAAGTCATCCTGAATTTATTTCAGGATCACATAAGTAGATTATGCAAAGCTGAAACAAGTTCAGCTTGACAAGAAATTTATTGCTTTAAGCATTAGGCGTAAAAGCATAAAACAGACAATAAAACAAAAACAAGAAATATGAAAAACTTTAAGTTTATACTGGGGTTAGGAATCGCGATGATGAATATGGTTTATGGACAAGAGTTGAAATCACCAAATGGAAATTTTGTCATGGATTTTTCTTTGTCTAAAGATGGAAAACCTACCTATCAGTTAAAGTACAAAGGTAAAGATGTTGTAAAGCCAAGTCATTTGGGTTTTGAGTTTAAAACGAAACATAAAGAAATGGATTTTGCCGTTCAAGATCGTGTAGAAGATGAACGCGCAAAAGACATCGCAAACTTTTTTTCAGGTTTCAAAATTATTGATACTAAAACGTCAACATTCGACGAAACTTGGAAACCAGTTTGGGGAGAAGTAGACAAGATTAGAAATAATTTTAACGAATTAGCGGTGACGGTTTCTCAACCAAATACAGATCGACAAATGATTATTCGTTTTCGTTTGTTTAATGAAGGATTAGGTTTCCGTTACGAGTTTCCAGAACAAAAGAACTTAAAATATTTTGTCATCAAAGAAGAGCATTCGCAATTCGCAATGGCGGGAGATCACACAGCTTTTTGGATTCCTGGCGATTACGATACGCAAGAATACGACTACACGGAATCTAAATTATCAGAAATTAGGGGATTATTTGATAAAGCCTATATTGGAAATGCATCTCAACAATCTTTCTCAAAAACAGGTGTACAAACAGCTTTGATGATGAAAGCAACAAACGGACTTTACATCAATTTACATGAAGCTGCGTTGATTAACTATCCTGCAATGAGTTTGAATTTAGATGATAAAACATTAACATTCGAATCGTGGTTGACTCCTGATGCTTTGGGCGATAAAGGATATCTACAAGCACCTTTTAATACGCCTTGGCGTACAATTATTGCGAGCGATGATGCAAGAGAAGTTGCATTTAAAGGGCCGCAAATAATTTATAATTTAAATGAACCTTCAAAAATTAAAGATACTTCTTGGATCAAACCTGTAAAATACGTTGGAGTTTGGTGGGAAATGATTACAGGAAAAAGCTCTTGGGCTTATACAGACGATTTCCCCACAGTACAATTAGGTATAACCGATTATAAAAATGCGAAACCAAACGGAAAACATGGTGCAAATAACGAGCGTGTAAAAGAATACATTGATTTTGCTGCAGAAAATGGATTTGATGTTGTTTTAGTAGAAGGATGGAACGAAGGTTGGGAAGATTGGTTTGGTAATCATAAAGATTACGTGTTCGATTTTGTAACGCCTTATCCAGATTTTGATGTGAAAATGTTAAATGCTTACGCAAAATCAAAAGGTGTAAAAATTATGATGCATCACGAAACTTCGGGATCAATTCGTAATTACGAAAGACATTTGGATAAAGCATATAAATTCATGAACGATAATGGTTATACATCAGTAAAAAGTGGATATGTTGGTGATATTGTTCCTCGTGGAGATTATCATTACAGCCAAAATACAATTAATCATTATCAATATGCAATCGAAAAAGCGGCTGATTATAAAATAATGGTTAATGCACACGAAGCGGTTCGTCCTACAGGAGTTGCGCGTACATGGCCAAATTTAATTGGAAACGAATCTGCACGTGGAACAGAATACCAAGCTTTCGGTGGTTCTAAACCAAATCACGTAACGGTTTTACCTTTCACGCGTCTTTTAGGTGGACCAATGGATTACACGCCTGGTATTTTCGAAATGGATGTGAAAAAATTAAATCCAAACAATCATTCACACGTTAATTCTACGATTGCAAATCAGTTGGCTTTATACGTGACAATGTATTCTCCTTTACAAATGGCTGCTGATATTATTGAGCATTACAAACAATTTTATGATGCATTTCAATTTATCAAAGATGTACCAGTAGATTGGCAAGATTCTAATTATTTGGAAGCTGAACCAGGAAGATATTTAACAATTGCGCGTAAAGATAAAAATTCGAACAATTGGTTTGTTGGAAATGTAAATGGTGAAACGCCTCGTTCAACGAAAATTAAATTAGATTTCTTAGCTAAAGGAAAAAAATACGAAGCGAAAATCTATGCAGATGCAAAAGATGCGCATTACAAAACAAATCCACAAGCCTATAAAATCGAAACAAAAAAGGTTGATTCAAAATCTGTTTTAGATTTAACATCTCAAGCTGGTGGAGGTTTTGCAATTAGTATCAAAGAAATTAAATAAGTAATGAGTGATGAGTATTGAGAAACTTGTTACTCAATACTCAAAACTTACTACTCAAAACTTTTTAGTATGAAAAAAATACTTTTCACATTAGGAATAGCTTCATTGTTTTTAAGTTCTTGCTCAAAAACAACAACACAAGCTACGCAGACAAATCATTCAGAAAAACAACCATTTGTTTGGAATGGTGCAAATATTTATTTTTTATTGACTGATCGTTTCGAGAATGGAGATAAAAAGAATGATGTTAATTACGGGAGAACTGCTAAAACATCTAAATTAAGAGGTTTTGAAGGAGGAGATTTTCGTGGGGTAATCAATAAAATCGAAGATAATTATTTTTCAGATTTAGGAGTTAATGCGATTTGGATGACACCGATTGTGGAGCAAATTCATGGATATGTTGACGAAGGTCAAGGGAAAACATATGGATTTCACGGTTATTGGACAAAAGATTGGACGTCGATTGATAAAAACTGGGGAACTGAAAAGGAGTTGCAAGAATTGGTTGATAAAGCCCATGCGAAAGGCATTCGTATTATGTTGGATGCGGTGATTAATCACACAGGTCCAGTCACAAATTCAGATGGTGTTTTTCCTGCTGATTGGGTTCGTATTTCTCCACAATGTACCTATGAGTCTTACAAAACGACGATTGAATGTACGTTGGTAAAAAATCTTCCAGACATTTTAACGGAATCAGAAAATGATGTGATGTTGCCTCCGCAATTGTTAGCAAAATGGTCGCAAGAAGGTCGTTTAGACAAAGAAGTTGCTGAATTGAATGCTTTTTTCGCGAAATATAATCTTCCAAAAGCACCGAAATATTATATCATGAAATGGCTTTCAGACTATATTCGTAAGTACGGAATTGATGGTTATCGTGTCGATACGGTGAAACATACGGAAGAAAATGTTTGGAAGAAATTCGAAGAAATTTGTCAAGATGCGTTTGCTGAATATAAAGCGAATAATCCTATAAAAGTATTGGATCAAAATAAGTTTTTCTTGTTAGGAGAAGTTTATGGATATTCGATTAATGATGGTCAGCAATATAATTTTCCTGATAAAACGGTTAATTATTTCGAGAATGGATTTGATGCGTTAATCAATTTCGATTTGCGTTCAACTCAAAAAGAATCTAATCAAACTGTTTTTGATCGATACAATGATATTCTTCAAAAGAAGATGAAAGGAAAGTCTGTGATGAGCTACATTACCTCGCACGATGACGGTTCGCCTTTTGATAAAAATCGTCAAAATACTTGGGATGCAGGAACTCGATTGTTATTGGCGCCAGGGATTTCGCAAATTTATTATGGAGACGAAACGGCTCGTCCGTTAGAGATTGAAGGTGTTGATGGAGATGCAAATCTTCGTTCGAATATGAACTGGGAAGATATTAAACCAAATTCAGAAACGGAATCATTATTGAATCATTACCAAAAATTAGGACAATTTAGACGAAATCATCCAGCGGTTGGAGCAGGAAATCAAACAGATTTGCAAAATTCTCCGTATATTTTTACAAGAAAATATAAGACAGACGAAGTGGTGATTGGTTTGGAAATGCCAATTGAAAAAAAAACAATTAATGTAAGTTCTGTTTGGAAAGATGGTACCAAAGTTCGCGATGCTTATTCAGGTTTTTCTGGAAAAGTTGTGAACGGAAATTTAGAATTGAATACGACTTCCAATATTGTATTATTGGAAAAAGTGAATTAGTTTTTTGAGAAGTAATAGAAGAAAAATGATAAAAAAAATAGTTGGTTTAACCTTGATGACAACTTTGTTTTTAACAAGTTGTGAAAGCAAAAAAGAAACAAAGTCAGAAGACGTTAAAACTGAAAGGAAAGAACAAAGCATTTTGCCTTTTACGGCTGATATGGCAGAAACTTCTGTGATTTATGAAGTGAATGTTCGTCAGTTTTCACCAGAAGGAACTTTTGCAGCGGTTACAAAAGAGATTTCGAATATCAAGAAATTAGGGGTTAAAATCCTTTGGATTATGCCCATTTACCCAATTGGAGAAGAAAATCGAAAAGAAGGTTTAGGTTCGTATTATTCGATCAAAGATTATAGAGGAATCAATCCAGAATTTGGAAATGCCGAAGATTTTAAGAAATTAGTTGATGAGGCGCACAAAAACGGAATCTATGTGATTTTGGATTGGGTTGCGAATCACACGGCTTGGGATCATCCTTGGGTAAAACAACATCCTGATTGGTATGAACAAGATAAGAACGGAAAAATGCATTCTCCTTACGATTGGTCGGATGTTGTGGCGTTAAATTTCGATAACAAAGAAATGCGCAAACAGATGATTGCCGATATGAAATATTGGTTAGATGATTTCAAAATTGATGGTTTCCGTTGTGATATGGCGCACGAAGTTCCGACAGATTTTTGGAATGAAGCAAAACCGCAATTGGCAAATGGTCGCGAAATTTTTATGTTAGCTGAAACGGAGAAACCAGATTTATTAGCAAATAATGCATTTGACGCCGCTTACGGATGGGAAATTCATCATATCATGAATGATATTGCAAAAGGTAAGAAAAACGTTTCTGCGATTGATGCGTACATGGATTCGATTCCGAAAAAATGGCAAGCGGACGATTACAAATTATTATTCACATCAAATCATGACGAAAATTCTTGGGCTGGAACTGAATACGAAAGAATGGGTGATGCGGTAGAAACATTTGCTGCATTAACGTATACTTTACCTGGAATTCCATTGATTTATAATGGACAAGAAGAAGATTTTAATCGTCGTTTAAAATTCTTTGTCAAAGATTCTATTGATCGTAATCCAACAGCAAAAATGCGTGGCGTTTATGAAAAGTTAGGAGAACTTAAAATCACAAATGAAGCATTTAATGGAGCGAAAAAAGCGGCTTCTTACGAACGTTTGAAAACATCTGATGATAAATCTATCTTAGCGTTCAAACGTCATAAAAATACGACAGAAGCTTATTTTATTGCGAATTTTACGAAAGCAAATAAAGAAATTATAGTTCCAATTAATGGTGTGTACAAAAACTTTATGAACAACGAAGATGTTACATTTGATGCAACAACAAAACTGAAATTAAAACCTTGGGAATACCTGATTTTAGTTCAGAAGAAAAAATAAATTCTTAAAAGCTGGTTAAATTTTTAATCAGCTTTTTTTATGGTATAATGCTTGTTGATAAACGTTTAAAATCCAAATCATGAGAAAAATAATTTTATCAACAGCCGCCATTTTAAGCTTAGTTTTCTCTTCGTGTGAATCGAAGAAAACAGAAAACTCAGAAGTTATCACAAGTAAATCTGAAGTTGCAGAACAGCCAATTGTTTCGGAAAGTGATATTGCGAATCATCCAGAGTCATCGACTTCACAAAATACTTATGAGGTTTTACAAGATAATGGTCAACAAAAAACGGTAAATATTGATCCAAATGAAACGGTGATTTCAGCAAATAGTTTACCTATTAATGCACAAAATTTTGTTTCGAAAAACTTTGGTAATATGGAGTTTGTGAATGCGATAAAAGAAGTTGAACGCAATATCACAACATATAATATTCAGTTGAAAGACGGAACAAAAATAGAATTTACAGATAATGGTGATTGGAAGGAGGTGAAAAATGGTTTAGGAAAAGCGATTCCGATTAAATTTTTCCCAGATAATATTCAAAAATATCTTCAATCAAAATATCCTAAAATCGATGCGAAATCAATTGAAATGGATACAAAAGACAAAGAAATAAAAGTAGAATTGTTACAAAATAATGTCGATTTGAAATTTGATTTGAATGGTAATTTTATCAAAATTGATTAATCAAATACATCAAAAACCTTGTCAATAGATGAGGTTTTTTTTAATTTCTAATTTTTAAAATTTTACAATAACCTTCACATCAACTTTTCGCAATTTTCAATATATTTATAGTAGAAAAAATCGCCCAAAATGGATAAAAAATATTTGAGATCGTTAATTTTTAGACATCTCGATGGTTTGGTAACGGCTCCGGTATTAAGTGCTTTGGCTAAAAAAGGAGCTTTGCATTATATCGTCGAGCGTAAAACTATACAGTTAGAAGAATTGACAAACGAATTTCAGGCAAACGAAGGTTATCTAAATGTTGCTTTGCGTGTGTTGGCTTCGCAGAATATGTTAGAATATTCAGTGAATAATGCAGAAAATAGCGTCGAGATTCAAACCAATAAATATTCAGATCGCGCATTTACTAATGTTGATATTTACCATGATTTAGCTGTTTTTTTGGCAGAAAATGAAGTAATTAATCAACATGATTTTTCGGATGAATTTTGTAAAAAATGGATTAAATTATTTGATAAATATAAAACTTATTTGATGACTGCTGACGACGAAGAGTTTCTTGAAAAACCTTTGCATTATCAAATTACCAAACATATCGAAGGCGTTTTAGTTGGACCAATTATTGTGCGAATGGGAATGAGTGGTTTGTTTCATAAATACTTTATGGAAGCTTCTTTCAATCCAGATGAATTTCACAAAAACCCACAAACTTTCGAGAAAATATTGGAACGATTAACCGAATTAGGTTGGTTTACAAAACACGAAAAAAACTATAAATTCACAGAAATAGGATTATTTTTTGCGCGCCGTGCAACATCTTATGGTGTTACAGTTTCTTATTTACCAATGTTCGCGAAGTTGAATGATTTGCTTTTTGGTTCGCCAACAAAATTGCGTGAAATTACCGAAGGCGAAGATGAACAACACGTGAATCGCGAAATGAATGTTTGGGGTAGTGGAGGAGCGCATTCCACTTATTTCAAAGTGATTGATGAGTTTATTGTAGATATTTTTAATCGTCCAATAGAAGAGCAACCGAAAGGAATTTTGGATATGGGATGCGGGAATGGAGCGCTTTTACAACATTTGTATGATGTGATAGAACGTCAAACCTTACGGGGAAAACATCTCGACGAATATCCACTTTTTTTGGTTGGTGCAGATTATAATCAAGCAGCGCTGAAAGTAACGCGTGCCAATTTAATTAAAAATGATATTTGGGCAAAAGTGATTTGGGGTGATATTGGTGATCCAGATCGTTTGGCAACAGATTTGAAAAATGATTATTCAATAGAGTTGAGTGATTTATTAAACATTAGAACATTTTTAGATCATAATCGAATTTGGGAAGATGTAGAAGATGTCAAAACAAATCGAATTAGTGCTTCTACTGGAGCTTTTGCGTTTAGAGGAAAACGATTGTCAAATAATGATGTGGAACAAAATTTATTGAATCATCTCAAAAAATGGGCGCCTTATGTAGATAAATTTGGTTTGTTATTGATCGAATTACATACGATTGCTCCAGATTTAACGGCGAATAATTTAGGAAATACGCCTGCAACAGCGTATGATGCAACGCATGGATTTTCGGATCAATATATTGTGGAAGTAGATGTTTTTCATCGTATTTGTCAAGAAACTGGTTTGGTTCCAGATAAAACATTATTCAAAAAATATCCAAACAACGAATTGGCAACTGTTAGTATTAATCTTTTGAAACGATAATAATATTTTAAAAATATATTAAATCAAAAAAAGCTCAGCAATTGCTGAGCTTTCTTGGTTAGTCTTGTATCAATAATTAGTTTAGGGTTATTTTTGCTTGACTAATCTTAAATCCATTTTCGTAAACATTGAACGTGTAAACTCCTTTTTGGAATTCTTCGTTTTCCCAATCAAACGTAATATTTTTTGTTTGTCCGTTTGTGTAATTAAAGTTGATTGCATCAGAGAAATTAACTGTATCTCCAGATCTCAATTCAATTTGTCCGCCTTGCGCATTTCCATATCGTCCTAATGTTCCATCAGGATTATAGATAGCAACATATAATTTTTTGTCTCCAGATTCTGTTCTCGAATTACGATCTACATCAAAAGAAACACGAATTTTATCAATACGTTTTGCACGTGTTTTTTCAACTTCTTTTCCGCTATTTCTTACACGAATTCCTTTGATTTGTTGATTAGAAACAGATAAAGTTGAACTTAATTCATTGATCTTTCCTTTCGAAATTGCATTGTCTTTTTGACGAACACTTTTTTCTGTTTCGTAGTTATATGTTAACTCTTTATTGTTTTCTCTTAAATTGTTGTTGTCTGTTGTTAAAGCAGAATTTTTATTATTTAATTCGTCAACGCTACGTACAAGAATTGCATTTTCTTTTTGTAAACGAGCAACTTCAGATTTGTAATTTTTTACACTTCCTTCTAAATCGTTGATCATTTTACGAGCACGATTCATTTCCTCTGCAGTTGGATTGTCTTTATCTAAAATTTCTTGAATATCTTGATTCTTTAACTGAATCATATTTTCTTTATCGCCCAATAAATTGTTACGATCTTCGATGCGAGCTTTATATTGTGTATAGTCGTTTAAAATCGAATCATATTGTTTACGAATTTGATCCTTTTGACTTGTTTCGTTTTTAAGGATTTGAGAATTTAAAGATTCATTTTTTTCAAGATTTCCGATTTGGTTTGCTTGATAAATATTATATCCTACACTTCCTGCTAATAAGATTCCGACTAATGCCAAAGGAACTACTAAACCATTTTTTCCTTTGTTTGTTGGTTGATTGTTTTCTTCTAATCCTTGCATATGAACTATTATTTAAGGTTAATTGTTTTTTTTATTGTTTTTTGTGTTAAGAAATTATGATGCCAAAAACTTAGTATGATGTTAAAATGAGGATTTTTTAACAAATTTTTTCACATTTTAAACCGAAAATGAATAATTATGCAGATTTTTATTCTAAATAAATCATAAAAAAAGCTTCAGATTATTCTGAAGCTTTTTTTTAATTAATATGAATTGTATTTACTTTTTATCAAAAGTTCCTGTGTAAACAGAAGTTAATTTATCTAAAGAGATGTACTTTTTGAAAACCTCGTTTACTTGGTTTACATTAAGTGCATCTACTTTTTTCTCTAAATTATCAAATTCATCAAACGTCATTCCGTTCAATAAATAACCATTTGATAAGCCTAACAAAGTTCCGTCAGTTCCCAAAGAAGTTGTACGACCGTTTTTCCAACTTACAATATTTGTTTTCAATTCGTCCGCTGTGAAGCCATCTTTCAATGCTTTTGCAACTTCTTCTTTCAATGCTTTTTCAACTGCTTCACGTTTTGTAGGGTTTAAAAATGCATAATATCCCCAAGAAGCTACATCGTTTTTAGGATCGTTTGGAATCGAAACATATGAACCTGCACCATAGCTGATTCCTTCTTTTTCTCTTAATCGCATAGGAATACGAGCAGATAAAAATCCTCCACTTCCAATCATTTCATTTGCCATAACCATTGCGGCATAATCAGCACTTTCACGATTCATTTTGAAGTTAATTGATCCAACTGCAGCAGCATTTTCTTTGTCTGGAATGTTATAAAGTTTATCCTCTTTTTTCGTTGCTGTAAAAGTTGGATACGCTTTTTCGTACTTAGATTTGCTATTCCATTTACCAAAAGTATCATTTAATAATTTTTCAACTTTCACTTTGTCATTTGTTCCAATAATAGAAACAACACCATTTTGTGCACCTAAAATATTTTTATAAAAATCAACTAAATCAGCTTGTTTGATTTTCTTTAAATCATCTTTTGTTTCAGTAAAAGAAGCTGTATAAAAAATAGAAGATTTAGGATAATTAGATGTTAAACGACTAATTTCGTTAAAGGCAAATGCTTGCGGATCGTTTGTATTTGCATCTAAATATGTTATGTATTCATTTACAGATTTTGCTAATTCAGCTTCAGGAAAAGTTGGTTCTGTAATGATTTGACGCACGACATCCATTGTTTTGTCTAATGAATTTTTGTACGTATTAATTGTTACAGATAAATTTTGTCCTCCAAATCTAAATCCAACCGAAGATTTTAAAGCATCTAATTGATCTTTGATTTGTTCTTTTGTTAAACTCTTCGTTCCAGACATTAACAATTCAGCCGTTAATTGACCGATCATTCCTTTGTTTGCCAAATCTTTTTCATTAGAAACAGGTAAATTAAATGAAAGAATTACTTTTTCACCTTTAATTTCTTTGTCGATGATTCCGTATTTTAGACCATTGTTCAATTTTCCTTCTGCATAATGAGCTTTTAAGTTTTTGATCGAAGCTTCAAATGGTTTTGCTTCTTTCTCAACTGCACGACCTTTGTAATTCGAAACTAATTCTGTGATTTGTTTATTCGTTAATTCAGTCGGTTTTACACGAATTTCATCTTTTGTCGGAATAAAAGTTCCAACTGTTCTATTATTCGCTTTAAAATATTTTTCAGCTACTCGTTTTACATCTTCTTTGGTTACTTTCTCGATATTATCGCGGTATAAAAAACCTAAACGATAATCACCAGCACCAACAATTTCTGTTAAACCAATGGCATAATTAATCGTATTATTTTTTTGATTTTCGATGTTTTTCACAATACTTGATTTCGCACGTTGCACATCTTGATCAGTATAATTAATTGTAGCAACTTTGTCTAATTCTGCACGAATATCATTTTTCGTTTGTTCGATGTTTTTCTCTTTTGGAATTTCAGTTCCAATGTAGAAGAAACTCGCATCGCGAACCTCTGGACTATACGCCCAAATAGAAGCAATTTTGTGCGTGTCAACCAAAGATTTGTACAAATATCCCGAAGGATCTGAAGTTAAAATATTATTTAAAACATCAATCGCAGCATAATCTTTATCGCTATATGCTGCAACGTGATACATAACACCAACCGATTGGGAATCTCCTGCACGTTTTACTTCAACAAATTTTTCACCATCTTGCGCTGGTTCAACTGTTAAAACTTCGTCTAAAACACGAGTTGGTTTTGGAATTGAAGCAAAATACTGATTCACATATTCCATCGTTTTTTTCTCGTCAAATTTTCCAGCAATAATTAAGGTTGCATTATCTGGTTGATAATATTTTTCGTAGAATTTGCGCAACTGTGGTGTTTTTACACGCTCAATATCTTCTTTAGATCCAATTGTAGATTTTCCGTAATTGTGCCATAAATAGCCAGCAGAAATAACGCGTTCCATTAAAACACTTGACGGATCATTTTCACCAATTTCAAATTCATTACGTACAACCGAAAATTCTTTGTCCAAATCTTCTTGTTTAATGGTTGCATTAATCATACGATCAGCTTCCATTTCCAAACTCCAACGTAAATTTTCGTCGCTTGATGGGAAAACTTCGTAATAATTTGTACGATCATAATATGTCGTTCCATTTGCACGTCCACCTTTGTCAGATAACATTTTCTTGATATCACCTAAGTTTTTTGTTGATTTAAACAACATATGTTCTAACAAATGCGCCATTCCTTTTTCACCGTAACCTTCGTGTTTAGAACCAACATTGTAAACAATATTTACTACAACATTACTTTGCGATTGATCAGAGACTAATAAAACTTGTAATCCATTTGGTAGTTTGTATTCCTTAATTCCTTCTACTTGCGTCACAAAAGTTGCGTTTCCAGATTTCGTTTGAGCCATTAAGTATGGTGAATTTGCAAAGGCAAAAACCAGACATATACTCAGTAAAGTTTTTTTCATGTATTTATTTTTATAGTTATTAATTGGATGATACAATTCTATAATCTATTCGTTAGACGCAAATTGTATGGTGTAAGTTACAAATCTTTTGTTAAATTTGTGATGCAACAAACAAAAGAAATGGAAACAAAAGAGGTAAATAAAATTACTTTCGAAGAGTTTAAAAGTCAAATCATTAATGATTACAAGACGGCTTTTATGTCTCGTGAAGCAAGTCTTTTAGGAAGAAGAGAAGTACTTACTGGGAAAGCAAAATTTGGGATTTTTGGTGATGGAAAAGAATTACCACAAATTGCAATGGCAAAAGTATTCAAAAATGGAGATTTCCGTTCTGGATACTATCGCGATCAAACATTTATGTTCGCAATTGGTCAATTAACTGTTGAACAATTTTTTGCACAATTATACGCTTTAACAGATTTAGAGAAAGAACCTTCATCAGGAGGTCGTCAAATGACATCTCATTTCGGAACACGTTCTTTAAATGAAGATGGTTCTTGGAAAAAATTAACAGAACAAAAAAATTCGAGTGCTGATATTTCGCCAACAGCTGGTCAAATGCCACGTTTGTTAGGCTTAGCACAAGCTTCAAAATATTTTAGAAATGTTCCTCAATCAGACGAAGATCAACAATTTTCTGTAAACGGAAATGAAATTGCTTTCGGAACAATTGGTGACGCAAGTACTTCTGAAGGTCATTTTTGGGAAACGATAAATGCAGGTGGAGTTTTGCAAGTGCCAATGGTTGTTTCTATTTGGGACGATGGTTACGGAATTTCTGTACCAGCTAAATTTCAACGCACAAAATCGAATCTTTCTGAATTATTATCAGGTTTCGGAAGAACGGAAGAGGAAAGAGGTTACGAAATTATTACTGTAAAAGCGTGGGATTATCCTGCTTTGATTGAAGCGTATACACGTGCAGAAAGATTTGCGCGTGAGCATCACATTCCGTGTATTGTACACGTGCAAGAATGTACGCAACCACAAGGTCACTCGACTTCTGGTTCGCACGAGCGTTATAAATCAGAGGAGCGTTTGACATGGGAAAAAGATTTTGATGGAATCTCAAAATTCCGTGAATATATTTTAGCATTTGCAGATCATTCAGAAGCAATTATTTCTGCGGAAGAGTTGGATCAATTAGAAGCTGAAGTAAAAGCTGAAGTAAAAGCTTCTCAAAAACAATGTTGGGACGATTATTTGAATCCAATTTTGGATTTGAAAAATGAAGCGTTAGAATTATTAACGAAAATTGCTTTAGAAAGTGCAAACGGTGCTTTTATCAACATTGAAATTAGTAATCTAAAATCAAAGAAAAGTCCTTTCAAACGTGATGTTTATGGAGCTGTTCGTAAAGTAATTCGTTTAATACGTTCAGAAAATTTAGTTACAAAAGCTGAATTAATTTCTTGGTTAGATGCCAAAATGAAGCGCGAAGAAGAAATCTATTCGACTAAATTAGTTTCAGGAACGGCAACTCAAGTACCACAAGTAAAACCTGAGTTTGGAGAAAATCCAGCGTTAGAAGATGGTCGTGTAATTGTTCGTGATAACTTTGATAAAATTTTCGAAAAATATCCAAAGGCATTAGTTTTTGGTGAAGATGCTGGAAATATTGGTGATGTAAACCAAGGTTTAGAAGGTCTTCAAGCAAAATATGGTATCGATCGTATTTCGGATACAGGTATTCGCGAAGCAACAATTCTTGGTCAAGGAATTGGATTAGCGATGCGTGGTTTACGTCCAATTGCAGAAATTCAATATTTAGATTATATCCTTTATTGTTTACAAGGAATTTCTGATGATTTGGCAACTGTGCTTTATCGTTCGAATGGAGGTCAAAAAGCGCCTGTGATTATCAGAACGCGTGGTCACCGTTTAGAAGGTGTTTGGCATTCAGGTTCGCCAATGGGAGGAATTTTGAATTTGGTTCGTGGCGTGAATGTTTTAGTTCCACGTGATTTAACAAAAGCCGCAGGTTTTTACAATACATTGATGCAAGCAGATGAGCCTGCAATTGTTGTAGAAAGTTTGAATGGTTATCGTTTGAAAGAACCTGCACCAACTAATATTGGAGAATTTACAACGCCAATAGGTGAAGTAGAAATTACAAAAGAAGGAAAAGATGTAACGTTATTAACATACGGTTCTACTTGGAGAATTGTGATGGATGCTGCGAAAGAATTGGAGCAACTAGGTATTTCTGTTGAAGTAATTGATGCACAATCTTTATTGCCTTTCGATATCAATGCAGATGTTGCAAAAAGTTTGAACAAAACGAATCGTTTAGTTATTGTTGACGAAGATGTTCCAGGTGGAGCAAGTGCATTCTTGTTACAAGAAATTATCGAGAAACAAGGTGGATATTTTACATTAGATAGCGCACCATTGACGATTACAGCGAAAGCTCACCGTCCTGCGTATGCGACTGATGGAGATTATTTTTCAAAACCTTCTGTTGATGATATTACAGAACAAGTCTATGAACTAATGCGCGAAGCGAAACCAAACGAGTTTCCTGCTTTGTACTAAAAAATAAATTTTAGAGTTATATAAGCGTATGTCTTTTTCAAAAAGGCATGCGCTTTTTTTGTATTTTTAACAATCAAAATTATAATGAAAATGAAATTCTATTCGATTATACTTTGTCTATTGACTTCAATTCTTTTTGGGCAATTTCAAGATGTAATTCCTCCAAAGAATATCAAGACGGTTCAAGTTTTTAATCCGCAAACAAACGATAATACACCCGTTATCAAGTTAGGTTCTAGCGAAAGATTAATTTTTCTTTTTGATGATATCAGTGCAGGTTATAAGCGTTATCAATATTCTATTGAACACAGAAATGCAGATTGGTCAGAATCGAATATTTTTCAAACCGAATTTTTAAATGGTGTTAATGCTGATTATGCGCGAACATATAAGAATTCATTCAATACGTATCAAAAATATACCAATTATCAAATTCAATTTCCGAATGATCAAATGAATGTAAAATTACCTGGAAATTATGTGTTAAAAGTGTATTTAGAAAATGATTCAAACCCAATTTTCACGAAACGTTTTGCCGTTTATCAACCAATTGCGGATGTTGGAGTGATGGTTTCTCGTTACAATAATCCAACCGTAAAAGAATTGAATCAGCGTTTGCAAGTTCAAGTTTCGAGTGGAACACAAAATTTAACTGAAGTTCCTGATGGTGCAAGATTATTTTTGATGAAAAATAACAATTGGAACGAAGGTTATTTTGTCAATCGACCATCTTTTTCTCGTCCAAATCAATTAACATATAATGATACTAATATTTTGTTTGACGGTGGTGCAGAATACAATTGGTTTGATAACAAAAATTTAGAAGTTCCGAGTTTAACAACAGAAAAAACATTCAGAAAAGATAGTGTTTATCACACTGTTTTGCGTGCAGATATTCCGAAATATAATTTACCTTATGATGATTATCCAGACATTAATGGTAATTTTTATATCCGAAATAACCGTTATGGAAACGAATATGCAGCAAATTCTGAAGCAGATTATTCATGGGTTTATTTTGCCTTAGATGCTTTCGAAGATCAAAATGGATTATACGTTCCGTATGTTGTAGGTGCTTTTAATAATTGGGAAATTGATGAAAATTCGAAATTAGAAAAAGACGATGCAGGATTTTGGGTAACCGAATTATTCTTGAAACAAGGTTATTACAATTATCAATATGTCGTAAAAAATACCAAAACAGGCAAAATCGATCCAAGTTATGTGAGCGGAAGTTTTTGGCAAACCGAAAATCAATATCAAGCATTGTTTTACTATCGCCCTTGGGGACAACGATACGATGTGTTGATGGGATATGGAACTGGAAATTCGAGGAGATAAGTAGCTTAACTTCTCAAAATTTTTTCCATTATTTTTCCTTTGGCTAATTCATCGATTAATTTGTCTAAATATCGAATTTTTTGCATCAATGGATTTTCAATTTCTTCCACACGATAACCGCAAATCACACCTTTTATTTTAGTTGCATTTGGATTAAACTTTGGTGCATTTTCAAAAAAATCATGAAAGTTAGTTTTCTTCGTTAAAATTTCTTCCAAATCTTTTTCAGTATAACCTGTTAACCAAAAAATAATTTGATCAACTTCCGTTTTTGTTCGGTTTTTCTTTTCTGCTTTTGTGATGTAATGCGGATAAACACTTGCAAAAGACATTTCGATTACACGCTGAAAATTTTTATCATTCATTTTTTAAGAATATTATAGAGGATAAATTTCGACAATTAATTTGATAAAATCTCACTATTTTCATCGATTGTGATTTATAGATTTTGAGTTAAATTTGAGTATGAAATTTTTATTTAGATTTTTAATACTGTTTACGATAATTAGTTTGGTTGGATGTACTTCTGAAACCAAAAAATCACCAATTGATTTTTATTATTGGCGAAGTAATTATTCGGTGAATGAAACAGAGAAAAAAGCGGTTGATTCACTAAAAGTGGAAAATATTTATGTTCGTTTTTTTGATGTGGATAAAAAGTTGAATAAAATTTCTCCAGTTGGAATTATTCAGAATTTTGATGCAACGAAACTCAATGTCAATTATATTCCGACGGTTTTTATTACCAATCAAACTTTTCTGAATACATCAAAAGATCAAATCAAAATTTTAGCAAAAGATGTGTATAATTTTTTGAGTGAAACGGCTGAAAGAGGAAATCTAAAAAGTTTCAATGAAATTCAGATAGATTGTGATTGGACGAAATCTACGCGCGAAAATTATTTTATGTTTTTGTCGGAATTGAAACATATTTCGGGCAAAAAACTTTCGGCAACTTTGCGTTTGCATCAAGTCAAATTTAAAGACAAAGAAGGAGTTCCGCCTTTGGATAAAATGGTTTTGATGTGTTATGCAACCGAAAATCCAACTGATCAATCTGAAAATAATTCGATTTTAGATTTGAAAATAGCAAAAGATTATTTAAAAAACTTGAACGATTATCCAATCAAATTAGATGTTGCTTTGCCAATTTATTCGTGGGCAATTTTGACAAATCATCAAGGAAAAATAAAATTAATCAATTCTTTTTCGGAGCAAGATTTGATAGGAAAACCTGTAAAGAAAATCAGAAATGGATTTTATGAAGTGGAAGATGATTTTTTTGTACGAAATTTTTATGTGAGCAAAGGTTTTACAATAAAAGTTGAAATGATTTCTCCTGAATTATTAATTGAAACAAAATCATTTATCGATACAAAATTATCTTACAATTATCGCTTGATTTATTTTCATTTAGACTCAAAATTTTTGAAAACAATACCAACACAATTATGAAAAAAATAGTACTTACTTTATGCTTAACTTTTGGTTTAACCAAAGTATTTGCGTGTGCTGATGGAGGTGGAGAAGATTATTATTACTACAATCTTTTTTCGCAAACTTTAAGCGAAGCGCCTCAATATCAGCCATTTTTGATGACGTTGGATAATCCATATTATACGATGGATGCAAATCAAAAGAATGAGAATATTTTGGATTGGCAAAAAACGTTAGGAATTAGCTATCAGCAAGCGTTTGAGTTGGTTTTTAAAGTATCGAAACAAGAAATTGATTTGATGGTAAAGAATGGAAAATCGTCCAATACGAACTATAATTTTGCGACAACAGATTGGGTAAAAAAGAATAAGCAAAGTTTACTTTACTTGTCGTATGCCAAGTATTTAGAGCCTTATATGGCTTTTTATTATATCGATAATGGTGAATGGTCGTATGTAGATCGTCCAGAAAAAAATGTCAATAATCTAAACTATAGAAAAGTTCTTGAGGTTCTAAAGAAAAGTTGGAATGCAGAAACGGACAAAGAATTAAAAGTTCGTTACGGTTATCAATTGGTGCGTTTTGCGCATTATTTCCACGAATATAAAGACGCTATCAATTATTTTAATATGTATGTGGCGTCGCAAGGACTCAAAAATTCGATGTATTATTATGCGTTAGATCAAAAAGGTGGAGCGGAGCGTGCACTTGGAAATTATATTCAGGCGAATTATGACTTTTTCGAAGTTTTTTCTCATTCGAATGATCGAAAAATGAGTGCTTATCAATCGATGCGCGTGACAGATGATTTGAATTATGAGAAAATGTTAGCCAATGCCAAAACGATTCAAGAAAAAAATGATTTGTATTTATTGATTGGTTATAATGATTTTTCGAATCCGTTAGCTCCTGCGAAAAAAATTATTGCGAATGATGTAAATGCGCCACAAGCGAGAATTTTATTTGCACGTTCTATTAATTTAATTGAACGCGAATATTTGCAACAAAATCCTGAAGATTATTATTGGAATTCTTCTCAAGAACGAAAAAAATATACAGATTTATATTTACCTGTAAAAACAAATGGCAATTATTACAGTAACCCCGAAGATTCAAAAGATGAAGTTCAGATTAATGAATTGATTGCTCTGGCAAAATCACAAGCGATAAAAGCTGACGACAAAGAATATTGGAAATTATCGGTGGCATATTTGAATTTATTGAACAAAAATTTTGCGGAAACAAAAACGTATTTAACCAAAGTAAATTCAACTTCGAAAGAATTTCAACAACAGAAAAAAGTGATTGAAATTTTATTAGAAATTTTCGAACAAAAGAAAATTACAGATAGTTTTGAGAATCAATTGATGCAAAAATATGCGTCGATTTTGAATTATGAATATCCAAAATTACCAGAAGATGTCTATGGTTATTCGGATGAAGATGATCAAAAAATGAACTTGAAAAATGTGATTTTAGATGTTTTAGCAAATCGATATTTTTTGCAAGGTGACAAAGGAAAAGCATTTTTGATTCATAATGAAATTACACAATTAGGTTCAAATCCAGATTGGGCGATTATCAATGATTTAGATAAATTGGATAAAAAATCGAATAAAACAGCTTTCGAAAAATATTTGATTAATGCAAAAGTAAAATCGAGTTCATGGGATTGGAGAACAAAAAAATCAAAAGAAATTCAGTTTAAATTATCAGATTATTTAGCCGATTTCAAAGGAACATTGTATTTAGGCGAAATGAAATTTGATTTGGCGAAAAAAGAATTTGAGAAGATTGATCAAAAATATCACACGTCAGAAAGTGCTTATTTTGTTTATGATTACGATTATACAACAGAAAAAGAAAGCAAAACTTGGGTAGAAAATCAGTTTGATGGTTATCATAATATTCCGAATAAAATCTTTGGATATAATAAGATTGAATGTTTCAATTGTGACGAAAATCAAGTGATCGCAACACCATATTTGAATGAATTCAAATTTATCAAACCAAAAATGTCAAAATTAGAATTGACAAATGCGATGATTGAATTGAATAAAATAGCAAAGAAGAATACCGAAGAAGCTGCAAAAGCGAATTATTTGTTGGGGAATTTCTTTTACAATACGACGACTTTAGGCTATTATCGTTATTTGTTGACATTTGATCGAAACAATGATAATGGACCAAAATTTAATAATTATGGTGATCAATATGAAGCGACAAGCAACTTCTTTTACAAAAGTTTCGGTTGGGGTGGAAACTACGTAGATAATTTTACGCCGTCAGAAAATTATTTGAAAAAAGCTTTTGATTCGACAAAAGACAAAGAAATGAAAGCGCAAATTTTGTTTGCATTGTCTAAGAATGAACAAGGAAGATTTTATAATGCAAAAGACCCTGTGTTGAAACGTTTGTACGAAAATCAATATGACAACGAAGATAAAATTTTAGCGTTTAAAGTGGCAAATTATCGTTCTAATTTTAAAAATTTGAAACAATATTCGGACACGAAAACATATCAAGAAATAAAATCAAATTGTAAATATTTCGATTATTACACAAATAACTTTTAATAATTAAAACGCTTCTAATTTTAGGAGCGTTTTTTGTGATGTGATTTTTGACTAAAATAGATTATTATGAAATGTTTTGTAACTCAAGAACCAATTAATCGCTACGAAGCTGTAAAAGGAAAAGAAATTCAGCAAGAGATTTTTAAATTGATTGAGCAAGATTATCCAGCAATTACCGAAGAAGATTATGTTTCGATAAAAATATTGAACAAATATCGTCGTCAATTTTTTGCAAATTTGATTTCGCAAGAAAAAGGTGAAATGGAAAAATTGGATCAAGATGTAGTAGAAGCAATTCGTGATAATTCTATTCTTTCCGAAAATATAAAAGAAAATACATCAAAGCCATTGACAACAGGCGATAGAATCGCAGATAAAGTAGCATCTTTTGGAGGAAGTTGGACATTTATTATTTCGTTTTTTATTTTCTTATTGGCTTGGATGTTTCTTAATTTTTGGATGTTGCACAACAAAGGTTTTGATCCCTATCCATTTATTTTACTCAATTTGATTTTGTCTTGTTTAGCAGCAATACAAGCTCCAATTATTATGATGAGTCAAAATCGTCAAGAAGATAAAGACCGTGATAGAGCCGAACATGATTATAAAATTAATTTGAAAGCCGAACTGGAAATAAAATTATTAAGCGAAAAAATAGATCATTTATTGGTTCATCAGAATAAGAAATTATTAGAAATACAGGAAATGCAAATCCAGTATTTAGAAAATATCGAAAATCAAATTCTTCATACAAAAGATAAAAAAGAAAATAAAAAGGAAGAATAATGGATGATTTTATGTCTAAAGTGATAAAAGACTTAATTATCTGAACTGAAACATTTCCATTTATTTTTCTTAAATTTGAACTTTGAAAAGTATAAACAAACAAAATAATCAAAATGTCAAAATCATTTGCTCAAATTCCTCACGCTGTTAACGAAGAGGTAAAATCATATGCTCCTGGAACGCCAGAGCGTGCGCAATTATTAGACGCTTACAAAAAAATGTTTAACGAGGTAACTGAAGTTCCTCAATACATTGGTTCTGAAGAAATTTTTTCAGGAAATAAAAAAGAAATTCGTCCTCCACATGACCACCAAAAAGTTGTTGGTTATTTCCACGAAGGAACACAAGATGATGTAAGAAAAGCGATTGATACAGCTTTAGCTGCAAAAGAAGCTTGGGTTGCAATGCCTTGGGAAGATAGAGCGGCAATTTTCTTGAAAGCTGCAGATTTGATTGCTGGTCCTTACCGTGCAAAAATAAATGCTGCAACAATGATTGGTCAATCTAAAAATGCAATGCAAGCAGAAATTGATTCAGCTTGTGAGTTGATTGACTTTTTACGTTTCAATGTACAATACATGACAGAAATTTATGCAGATCAACCAATTTCTTCTCCTGGAATTTGGAATCGTGTAGATTATCGTCCATTAGAAGGATTTACTTTCGCAATTACTCCATTCAATTTTACTGCAATCGCTGGTAACTTACCATCTTGTATGGCTTTGATGGGGAACGTTGTAGTTTGGAAACCTTCTGATAAACAAACTTTAGCTGCTAAAGTAACAATGGAAGTGTTCAAAAAAGCTGGTTTACCAGATGGTGTAATCAACATGATCTTAACTGATGGAGCAGAAACTGCAAAAACAGTTTTAGAACACAAAGATTTCGCAGGTTTACACTTCACAGGTTCTACAAAAGTTTTCAATACTTTATGGAAACAAATTGGAGATAACATCAACAATTACAGAACTTATCCACGTATCGTAGGAGAAACAGGAGGAAAAGATTTCGTAATGGTTCACAAATCAGCTTGTCCAACAGAAGTTGCTGTAGGTTTAGTTCGTGGAGCATTTGAATACCAAGGACAAAAATGTTCTGCTGCTTCTCGTGCTTATATTCCATCTAACTTATGGAACGAAGTTGAGAAACAAATGAAAGAAATGTTAGCAACTGTTAGATTAGGATCTCCAGAGGATTTCTCTAATTTCATGACAGCGGTTATCGATAAAAACTCTTTCGAAAAATCTAAAGCATATATCGATCGTGCACAAGCATCTTCTGAAGCTGAAGTTGTAATCGGTGGTACTTATGATGATTCAGTTGGATATTTTGTTCAACCAACAGTTATCAAAGCAACGAATCCTAAATATGAATCAATGGTAGAAGAAATCTTCGGACCTGTATTATCAGTTTATGTTTATGATGAAAATGAATTTGAAGCAACTTTAAAATTAGTTGACGAAACTTCTGCTTACGCATTAACAGGATCAATCTTCGCGAAAGATCGTGCTGCTGTAGAATTAGCTGCTAAAGCATTGAAAAATGCTTGTGGAAATTTCTACATCAACGATAAACCAACAGGTGCAGTTGTAGGTCAACAACCATTTGGTGGAGCGCGTGCTTCTGGTACAAATGATAAAGCAGGTTCTGCAATGAACTTGTTACGTTGGACTTCTGTTCAAACAATCAAAGAAACATTTGTTCCTGCAAAAGATTACAAATACCCATTCTTAGAAAAATAATATTTTCGAGATACAAAATTAGAATAAGCCTTACATTTGTAGGGCTTATTTTTTTGGTATGAATGATAATTCGGAAAAAGCAATCAAAGCTTCAATTTTTAGTATTGTAGGAAACGCTTCTTTGGCTGGAATTAAGTTTTTGGCTGGTTATTTTGGGAATTCTTACGCACTTATTGCAGATGCAATCGAGTCTTCGGCAGATGTTTTTTCTTCTATATTTGTTTTCTTTGGACTAAAGTATTCTGCAAAACCTGCAGATGAAAATCATCCTTATGGACACGGAAAAGCAGAAGCGTTAATCACATTTTTAGTGGTTACTTTCCTTATTGTTTCTGCGATTATCATTGCAAAAGAAAGTATTAACAATATTATTACACCACATCATCAGCCCAAACCATTTACCTTATTAGTTCTTGGAGGAATTATTTTATTCAAAGAATTATCGTTTCAGTATGTAATGCGAAAAAGTGTTGAAACCAATAGTTCTTCTCTAAAAGCAGATGCTTGGCATCATCGTTCGGACGCAATTACATCGTTAATGGCGTTTATCGGAATTTCGATTTCATTGGTAATGGGACCAGGTTGGGAGGCAGCAGATGATGTTGCAGCACTTTTTGCATCAAGTTTTATTTTATATAATGCGTACAAAATCCTTCGACCTGCGTTGGGAGAAATTATGGATGAGCAATTGTACGAAAATGAAATTGAACAAATTAGAGAAATCGCTTCGCATGTTCCGGGTGTTATGGCGACTGAAAAATGTAATGTGCGTAAGAATGGAATGAATTATTATGTCGATTTACATGCAATAGTCGATGGAACGATTTCGGTGGTGGAAGGACATAAAATTAGTCATGATCTGAAAGATGCTGTACAAGCTAAAATGCCACAAGTAAAAGATGTATTAGTGCATATAGAGCCTACTTTTGTCTCGGTTCGAGAATATTTTCGAACAAATCACATCGAAGATAAAAGAGTGGAGGAGTAAAAATAAATTATATTAAATAAAAAAAGAGAAGCAATTGCTTCTCTTTTTGATCTTTTAGTTGGTTAATAAAAAATCATAATATATATAAAAGGTCGATTTTAGAATAATTTGAAACCAATACCAGTACTGATTAACCAAGGATTAAGATCTACATCTGCTGGTACATAAACTTGTTTGTCTAAAGCTGCACCAACTGTAACGTCTGTGTTTAAGTATAATTTTTTAACATCTACGTTCCAGTATAATTTATCATTGATTTTGTAATCAAATCCTAATTGAAATCCGAAACCTACATTGTTTTTGTAATCTACACTAGTTACGGCTGCGTTTCTCCCTTTTCCTTGCCCTTGATCATAGAAGATTGTATAATTAATTCCAGCACCAACATAAGGTTTTAGGTTTTTGGTTGGATACAAATGATATTGTACATTAAGAGTTGGAGGTAACAGCATTACTCGTCCCAAATCTAAATTTCCTAATGCAGTATTTACCGCTACAACTTCGTGTTTAGATGTTCCTAAGATTAATTCGGCCGCGATATTTTTTGTAATATAATAGGTAAAGTCAATTTCTGGAATAAGATTGTTTGTAACTGCTACATTTCCACCTATTGCTTCTATTTTAGCATCTTCCATAGGAACTACACCAGTTGCTCTTACACGCATATGTAATTCACTAGCCTCTTGTCCAAATGAAATTGTTGATGCAAAGATTGCTCCTAATATTAATAGTCCTTTTTTCATAATGTTTATTTTATTTTTCGAAACAAAACTCGGATTAATTCATCCGAATTAAAATGTCAAATATCATTTCCGAAAATGACTTTAAACATTTGTTTTTTTTAAGGATATTATTAACTTAAACACGCTGATAGTCAATTATTTTTAATGAGTAAAAATAATCGTAAAAGAAAAACTTTTCACTTAATAGAAATTTATTACTTTTGGAGGAAAGTCATAAAAAAACAAAAAAACTCAAAAAAATGGATTTCTTAGAAAATGAAAATTTATCATTAATCGCGCAATCGGCAAGAGATTTTGCAAAACAATACATTCAACCGAATATAATGGAGTGGGATGAAGCTCAAACTTTTCCAGTTGAAGTTTTCAAAGAACTTGGAAAAATGGGATTCATGGGAATCGTTGTTCCAGAAGAATATGGAGGAAGTGGTTTGTCATATGATGAATATGTATCAATTGTAGATGAAATTTCACAAGTTGATCCTTCTATCGGTTTGTCTGTAGCGGCACATAATTCACTTTGTACAAATCATATTTTAGAATTCGGAAACGAAGAACAAAAACAACGTTGGTTACCAAAATTAGCAACAGCAGAATGGATTGGTGCTTGGGGATTAACAGAGCACAACACAGGATCTGATGCTGGAGGAATGTCTACAACAGCTGTAAAAGATGGTGATGAATGGGTGATTAATGGAGCAAAAAACTTTATTACACATGCAATTTCTGGTGATGTTGCGGTTGTGATGACAAGAACAGGAGAGAAAGGAGCTAAAAATAACGCGACAGCTTTTGTAATAGAAAAAGGAACGCCAGGTTTTACATCGGGTAAAAAAGAAAATAAATTAGGAATGCGTGCTTCGGAAACGGCAGAGTTAATCTTCGATAACGTACGTGTTTCGGATGCAAATCGTTTAGGAAATGTTGGTGATGGTTTCAAGCAAGCACTTAAGATTTTAGATGGTGGTCGTATCTCGATCGCAGCTTTATCTTTAGGAATTGCGAAAGGAGCTTATAAAGCAGCATTGAAATATGCACAAGAGCGTCATCAATTTGGAACTGCAATTGCAAATTTCCAAGCAATTAACTTTAAATTGGCTGAAATGATTACAGAAATCGAAGCTTCAGAATTATTAATTCGTAAAGCGTCTTATTTAAAAAATCATAAAAAACCAATGACGACAGAAGGTGCAATGGCAAAATATTATGCATCGGAAGCCTGTGTTAAAATCTCGAATGAAGCAGTACAAATATTTGGTGGATACGGATATACAAAAGATTTCCCAGTAGAGAAATTCTACCGTGATTCTAAGTTGTGTACAATCGGTGAAGGAACAACTGAGATCCAAAAATTAGTGATTGGAAGAAATATTTTGAAAGATTAATACAAAACGATTTGTTTAATTACTAAAGAGTTGTATATTTGCCATCTCAAAAAGAAATAGATAAAATTATGTTGATTATACCAGTAAAAGACGGAGAGTCAATCGAAAGAGCTCTAAAAAAATACAAAAGAAAATTTGATAAAACAGGTGTTGTACGTCAGTTAAGAGCACGTCAACAATTTACAAAACCTTCTGTTACAAATAGAATTAAGATGAGTAGAGCAATCTACAAACAAGCCTTAATCGAAAAGGAGGAAGCATAAATTGGCGTTTTAAACGATATAAAGAAATTAATTTCTGTTGACCTATTTATTAAAGTTGTAACTTTGATGAATAGGTTTTTTTATGGAATTTATTCAACTATTCTTAGATTATTTAGCGCTAGAGAAGAAATATTCTACGCTAACAATTACCAGCTACAAAAGAGATTTGGACGATTTTGTTGAGTTCTATCAACAAGAAGAAAATTCGTCGGAAATACAACTTGCAACAAAAAATCATATTCGTGCATTTGTGATGCATTTATCAGAATTAGAAAAGTCTGAGAAAACAGTTAATCGCAAATTAAGCGCTTTACGAACGTTTTATAAATATTTGGTCAAAGAAAATCATCTTTCCATTAATCCAATCGAGCAAATTCATTCACTTAAACAAAATAAACAAGTTTTAGTGCCTTTTACAGAAGCAGAATTGAATGATTTGTTGAATAATGATGAGTTTTTTCCAGACACATTTGAAGGTTTACGTGATCGATTAATGATTGATGTAATGTATCAAACAGGAATTCGACGTGCAGAATTAATTGGTTTGAAAGAAAATGATATCGATCCGAATACACTTTCTATAAAAGTTCTTGGAAAAAGAAATAAAGAACGCATAATTCCTATTTCTACCTTTTTGTTAGACGATTTAACGAATTATAGCACCAGAAAACATAATGAAATTACCTTACAATGTACGAATGTTTTTGTAACAGAAAAAGGAAAACCTTTGTATGATAATCTTGTTTATTCGAAAGTAAAATACTATCTTAGTCTTATAAGCGTAAAACATAAAAAAAGTCCTCATATGTTGAGGCATTCATTTGCGACCCATATGTTAGATTCCGGAGCAGATCTGAATGCGGTAAAAGATATCTTAGGGCATTCAAGTTTGTCATCGACTCAAATTTACACACATGGGAGTATAGAAAATTTAAAAAAAGTGTTTAACAAAGCTCACCCACGTGAGAACAAAAAAGAGTAATTATGACAATTAACTTTCAAGCAGTAAACTTCAATACTAAACCAGGTTTAGAGGAGTATTTAGAGAAAAAATTAGAAAAATTAGAAACTTTGTCAGACAAAATCATTGCAGCGAATGTTTCTTTTAAATTAGAGAATACTGCAGAAAAAAATAACAAGACAGTTGATATTAAGTTAGAAGTACCAGGAGATGATATTGTTGTAAGTAAAACAGGACAATCTTTTGAAGAATGTATTGATTTAGCGGTAGATACATTAAAAAAATTAATTATCAGAAAAAAAGAAAAAATTAGCGAAAGATAAAAAATAGGGAATTGACTAAAAAAAGAACCTAAAAATTTGGTTAATTCAAAAAACAACGTAAATTTGCAGTCCGTTAAACAAACATATTTAACGGACTGTTCTTTTAAATAACGCTTTTAAAAACAAAAATGCCGATGTAGCTCAGCTGGCTAGAGCAGCTGATTTGTAATCAGCAGGTCGTGGGTTCGAGTCCCTCTATCGGCTCAAGGTTTTTAGAAGAACAAAAAAATAAGGCGGGGAGATACTCAAGCGGCCAACGAGGACGGACTGTAAATCCGTTGGGTAACCTTCGCAGGTTCGAATCCTGCTCTCCCCACAAACTTAATTTTTAAAATTTTTTGTGGTTTAGGATTTAATCTTTAAATTTGCAAAGCTTTTTAGAAGTGAATGCGGGAATAGCTCAATTGGTAGAGCGTCAGCCTTCCAAGCTGAATGTTGCGGGTTCGAGTCCCGTTTCCCGCTCAAATTCTGGTTCGTCCAGTATAGTTAATCTTTTAAGTAGTTGTTGAAACTCATTTAAACCAAGGTTAACGCGAGTCAAAAATTAATATCTTTATATAAATCAAAAAGTGTACTTTTACACTTGAAAATAATTTAAAGTTATTTTTTTAATTTAAGTATAACAATAGAAATTAATAAAAAGTAAAATGGCAAAGGAAACTTTCAACCGTAATAAGCCGCACTTAAATATTGGTACTATTGGTCACGTTGACCACGGTAAAACAACTTTGACTGCAGCGATTACTAAAGTATTAGCTGATGCTGGTTATTCAGAAGCAAAAGCTTTCGATCAAATCGATAATGCTCCAGAAGAAAAAGAGCGTGGTATTACAATTAATACATCTCACGTAGAGTATGAAACTGCTAACCGTCACTACGCACACGTTGACTGTCCAGGTCACGCGGATTACGTAAAAAACATGGTTACAGGAGCTGCTCAAATGGATGGTGGTATCTTAGTAGTAGCTGCTACTGATGGTCCAATGCCTCAAACTCGTGAGCACATCTTATTATGTCGCCAAGTAAACGTTCCTCGTATCGTTGTTTTCTTAAACAAAGTTGATATGGTTGACGATGCTGAGTTATTAGAGTTAGTAGAAATGGAAGTAAGAGATTTATTATCTTCTTACGAATATGACGGAGATAACACTCCAGTTATCCAAGGATCTGCTTTAGGTGCATTAAACGGTGAGCCTCAATGGGTTGAAACTGTATTAAACTTAATGAACAATGTTGATGAGTGGATTGAGCAACCAGTTCGTGATCAAGATAAACCATTCTTAATGCCAGTAGAGGATGTATTCTCTATTACAGGTCGTGGTACTGTTGCTACAGGACGTATCGAGGCTGGTGTAATTAACTCTGGGGATCCAGTTGACATCGTTGGTATGGGAGAAGAAAAATTAACTTCTACTGTAACAGGTGTTGAAATGTTCCGTAAAATCTTAGATAGAGGTGAAGCTGGTGATAACGTAGGTTTATTATTACGTGGTGTTGATAAAACTGACATCCGTCGTGGTATGGTTATCGCAAAACAAGGATCTGTTAAACCACACAAAAAATTCAAAGCTGAGGTTTATATCTTAACTAAAGAAGAAGGTGGTCGTCACACTCCATTCCATAACCGTTACCGTCCACAGTTCTACGTACGTACAACTGACGTAACAGGGGAAATCAACTTACCAGAAGGAGTTGAGATGGTTTTACCAGGAGATAACTTAACTATTACAGTTGAATTATTACAACCAATCGCATTAAACGAAGGTTTACGTTTCGCAATCCGTGAAGGTGGACGTACAGTTGGTGCTGGTCAGGTAACTGAAATTTTAGACTAATTAGTCAAAATATAATATAGAAGATGTGGTAATCTTCAATGATTACCACTCTTTTTATCTACGGGCATAGTTCAATGGTAGAATAGCGGTCTCCAAAACCGTTGATCAGGGTTCGAATCCTTGTGCCCGTGCTAAATGAAAACGATATGAAAGTCGTACAATATTTTAAAGATTCCTTTGTAGAATTTAAAGATCATGTTACATGGCCATCATTCTCAGATCTACAAAGAGACACAATTATTGTTGCAATAGCTACAGTTTTGTTAGCTATATTTTTATATGCGGTAGATACATTATTCACACAAGTGCTTAACTTTATCTACGGCGCTTTTTAGTTTGTAAAATATCCCGTTTAGTAATTAGAATCATGAGTGAAAAGAAATGGTATGTAATCAAGACTGTAGCTGGACAAGAGCTGAAAGTTAAGGATTATATTGAAAGAGAAATTCAGTACCAAAATTTGAATGATTATGTAGGACAAATTGTTGTTCCTATGGAAAAAGTGATTCAAATCCGTAACGGTAAAAAATATCAAAAGGAAAAAGTACACTTTCCTGGTTACATCATGATAGAAGCCGAACTTGTAGGGGAAATTCCTCACATGGTAAAGAATACATCAGGTGTAATTAGCTTTTTGAGTGCAACGAAAGGAGGTGATCCTGTACCAATGAGACAATCGGAAGTTAACCGAATGTTAGGTAAAGTTGACGAATTAGCAGAAAACGTTGATACAAACTTAGGAATATCTTACATCGTAGGAGAAACTGTAAAAGTAATCGACGGACCATTCAATGGCTTCAACGGAACAGTTGAAAAAATCATTGAAGATAAACGTAAACTTGAAGTGATGGTTTTAATCTTCGGACGTAAAACACCACTAGAGTTAAGTTTTAACCAAGTTGAAAAGATTGCATAATCAATCTATCAACAAATTAAAAGTAGAAATTTAGGCTGCTTCCACATAACGCTTAATTTTAAGAATTAAAAAAATGGCAAAAAAAATTGAAAAAGTTGTAAAACTTCAAGTTAAAGGAGGACAAGCAAATCCTTCGCCACCAGTAGGGCCAGCTTTAGGTGCTGCAGGTGTTAACATCATGGAGTTTTGTAAACAATTTAATGGACGTACACAAGAAAAACAAGGTGCAGTGTTACCAGTTGTTATTACTGTGTATCAAGACAAATCATTCGATTTCGTAATTAAAACTCCACCAGCTGCTATTCAGTTAATGGAAGCTGCGAAATTGAAAAAAGCATCAGGTGTACCAAACCGTCAAAAAGTTGGTACTGTTACTTGGGATCAAGTTAGAGCTATTGCTGAAGACAAATTAGCGGACATGAACTGTTTTACTGTTGAATCTGCTATGAAAATGGTTGCTGGAACTGCACGTTCTATGGGTATAACTGTAAAAGGTGGGCAAGCTCCAGAATAATTAAAACATTTTAGGAAATGGCAAAGTTAACAAAAAGACAAAAAGAAGTATTAGCTAAAGTAGAAAAAAACAAACTTTACTCTATTGATGAAGCATCATCATTAGTAAAGGAAGTTAACTACGCTAAGTTTGATGCTTCTGTAGATATAGCAGTTCGTTTAGGTGTAGATCCTAAGAAAGCTAACCAAATGGTTCGTGGTGTAGTTTCATTACCACACGGAACAGGTAAAGATGTAAAAGTATTAGCATTAGTTACTCCAGACAAAGAAGCAGAAGCTAAAGCAGCAGGTGCAGACTATGTAGGATTAGACGAATACTTACAAAAAATTAAAGAAGGTTGGACAGATGTTGACGTTATCGTTACTATGCCAGCTGTTATGGGTAAATTAGGACCATTAGGACGTGTTTTAGGACCTCGTGGATTAATGCCTAACCCAAAATCAGGTACTGTAACTTTAGAAGTAGGTAAAGCCGTTTCTGAAGTAAAAGCAGGTAAAATCGACTTCAAAGTAGATCGTTACGGAATCATCCACGCTGCAGTTGGTAAAGTATCTTTCGATGCTGATAAAATTAAAGAAAATGCGAATGAGTTAATTCAAACTTTAATTAAATTAAAACCAACAGCTGCTAAAGGAACATATGTAAAAAGCATCACGCTTTCTACAACTCAATCTGTAGGTGTATCAGTAGATCCAAAAAGTGTAAACGCTTAAAATTAGTAGATTATGGCAATGACAAAACAAGATAAAGCAAATATGATAGATGAATTGCAAGCTGTATTAGCAGAAGCAAAAATCATCTACTTAGCAGATATCGACGGATTAAACGCTGTTAATACTACTGAATTAAGAAGAGCTTGCTTCAAAAGCAATGTATCTTTACGCGTAGTAAAAAACACTTTATTAAAGAAAGCTATGGAGCAAATCGAAGACAAAAACTTCGAAGAGCTTTACGGATCTTTAAAAGGAAATACAGCATTAATGACTGCTGAAGTTGGTAATGCACCAGCTAAAGTAATCGATACTTTCAGAAAAAAATCTGAAAAACCTATTTTAAAAGGAGCTTGGATTGAAGATAATACATTCATAGGTGATGACAAATTACCACAATTAGTAGCATTGAAATCTCGCGAAGAATTAATCGCAGACATCATCATGTTACTTCAATCTCCAATCAAAACTGTTGTTTCTCAATTAGAGAACAAAGAGGCTGCAAAAGCAGAAGAAGGAGCTTCAGAAGAATAAGACACACTCATATCAAATAAAAGTTTAAAAAACAAAAAGCATTAAAATGGCAGATTTAAAAAAATTAGCTGAAGAGTTAGTAAACTTAACAGTATTAGAAGTTAATGAATTATCTACAATCTTAAAAGATGAATACGGAATCGAACCAGCTGCTGCTGCTGTAGTTGTTGCTGCAGGTGGAGCAGGTGAAGCTGCTGAAGAGCAATCAGAATTCGACGTAATCTTAAAAGAAGCAGGTGCATCTAAATTAGCAGTTGTTAAATTAGTTAAAGAATTAACTGGAAAAGGATTAAAAGAAGCTAAAGATTTAGTAGATTCAACTCCAGCAACAGTTAAAGAAGCAGTTTCTAAAGACGAAGCTGAAGCTTTAAAGAAACAGCTAGAAGAAGCTGGTGCAGTAGTAGAATTGAAGTAATTTTTATTACTCAAAAATATAGGTTTGGACCTAACACAGGACGTGTTAGGTCTAAACCTTTTTACGCATAAAGTCATTATATAAACCAAAATTCATTCGAAATTGGCCACTAAAGCAACATTAAGCAACTCGACTGAGAAAAAAGAAAGATTGAACTTCTCTTCTGCAAAAGCAGTCGCTCAGTTCCCAGATTTCCTTGACATTCAGATCAAATCGTTTGAAGATTTTTTCCAGTTGGAAACAAGACCTGACCAACGAAAAAATGAAGGTCTTTACCGAACATTTGCTGAGAATTTTCCAATTACGGATACTCGCAATCAGTTTGTTTTAGAATTCTTAGATTATTTCGTAGATCCACCACGTTACACAATTGATGAGTGTATCGAAAGAGGATTAACGTACAGCGTACCATTGAAAGCTCGTCTTAAATTGTACTGTACGGACGAAGAACACGAAGATTTCGAAACTGTAGTGCAAGACGTATACTTAGGAACAATTCCTTATATGTCTCCTTCAGGATCATTCATTATTAATGGTGCAGAGCGTGTTATTGTATCTCAATTACACCGTTCTCCTGGGGTATTCTTCGGACAATCTTTCCACGCGAATGGTACAAAATTGTACTCATCTCGTATCATTCCTTTCAAAGGATCTTGGATTGAGTTCGCAACAGACATCAACAGCGTAATGTACGCTTACATCGATCGTAAGAAAAAGTTACCATTAACTACCTTATTACGTGCTATCGGATACGAAAGAGATAAAGATATCTTAGAAATTTTCGACTTAGCAGAAGAAGTAAAAGTTAATAAAGCTAATTTAAAGAAAGTTGTAGGTCGTAAACTTGCTGCACGTGTATTAAATACATGGCACGAGGATTTCGTAGATGAAGATACAGGAGAAGTTGTATCTATCGAGCGTAATGAAATTATCTTAGACCGTGAAACAATCTTAGAGAAAGATCACATCGATCAAATCGTAGATTCTGGTGTTAAGACGATTTTATTACACAAAGAAGACATCAATTCTGCTGATTATGGAATTATCCATAATACT
Organism: Empedobacter sp. R132-2; assembly: GCF_030324375.1. Taxonomy (NCBI): domain Bacteria; kingdom Pseudomonadati; phylum Bacteroidota; class Flavobacteriia; order Flavobacteriales; family Weeksellaceae; genus Empedobacter; species Empedobacter sp. R132-2. Next base: position 39,152 of record NZ_JACAGG010000004.1, on the reverse strand, counting down.
TTACAAAAAGACCCTACTAATACTGAAAAAGAGGCAGTAGAGTATATCTATAGACAATTACGTAACGCTGAGCCACCAGATGAGGAAACAGCAAGAGGAATTATTGACAAATTATTCTTCTCTGATCAACGTTATTCATTAGGTGAAGTAGGTCGTTACAGATTAAATAAAAAATTAGGCTTAAGCATTAGCGAGGACGTACAAGTATTGACTCGTGAAGATATCATTTCGATTATTAAATACTTAATCGAATTAATCAACTCTAAAGCAGAGGTGGATGATATCGACCACTTATCTAACCGTCGTGTAAGAACGGTAGGTGAGCAAATGGCTAGCCAATTCGGAGTAGGTTTAGCTCGTATGGCTAGAACTATCCGTGAAAGAATGAATGTTCGTGACAACGAGGTGTTTACACCAATCGATTTGATTAATGCTAAAACATTATCATCTGTTATCAACTCATTCTTCGGAACGAACCAGTTATCTCAGTTCATGGACCAAACAAATCCATTATCAGAGATTACACACAAACGTCGTTTATCAGCATTAGGACCTGGAGGTTTATCAAGAGAAAGAGCGGGATTCGAGGTACGTGACGTACACCACACTCATTACGGACGTTTATGTCCAATTGAAACTCCTGAGGGACCAAACATTGGTTTGATTTCGTCATTATGTGTATTCGCTAAAGTTAATAACTTAGGGTTCATCGAAACACCGTACAGAAAAGTAGAAGATGGAAAAGTGGACGTCGAATCAGCACCAATCTATTTAACTGCGGAAGAGGAGGAATCAAAAGTAATTGCTCAAGCCAATATCGACATGACAGACGATGGTACTATTGCTACTGAACGTGTAACTGCTCGTGAAGATGGGGATTTCCCTGTTGTAACGCCAGCAGAAGTTGATTTAATTGACGTTGCACCTAACCAGATTGCTTCTATCTCAGCATCATTAATTCCTTTCTTGGAGCATGATGACGCCAACCGTGCGTTAATGGGATCGAACATGATGCGTCAGGCAGTTCCATTATTAAAACCTCAAGCACCAATTGTAGGTACTGGATTAGAAAAACAAGTTGCAAAAGATTCAAGAATCTTAGTAAATGCAGAACGTGAAGGTACAGTAACTTATGTTGATGCTGACATTATAACAATTAAATATGATCGTTCAGAAGACGAAGAATTAGTAAGCTTCGATACTGCTGAGAAAACATATAATTTAACAAAATTCAGAAAGACGAATCAAGGAACTACAATTACGTTGAAACCAATTGTAAAAGTTGGTGATCGTGTAGAGAAAGGACAAGTTTTATCTGAAGGTTATGCAACAGAAGGAGGAGAATTAGCAATTGGTCGTAACATGGTTGTTGCCTTTATGCCTTGGCAGGGGTACAACTTCGAGGATGCTATTGTAATCTCTGAAAAAGCTGTTCGCGAAGACTGGTTTACATCTATCCACATCGATGAGTATTCATTAGATGTACGTGATACAAAATTAGGTATGGAAGAATTAACTTCAGACATTCCTAACGTTTCAGAAGAGGCTACAAAAGACTTAGACGAAAACGGTATGATCCGTATTGGAGCAGAAGTAAAACCTGGTGATATCTTGATTGGTAAGATTACTCCAAAAGGAGAATCTGATCCAACTCCAGAAGAAAAATTATTACGTGCGATCTTTGGTGACAAAGCAGGTGATGTAAAAGATGCTTCTCTTAAAGCCTCTCCATCATTACGTGGTGTTGTTATCGACAAAAAATTATTCTCACGTAGTATTAAGGATAAACGTAAACGTTCTCAAGACAAAGCTATTATTGATAGTGTAGAAGCTGAGTACGACGTTAAATTCAACGAATTAAGAGAGATTTTATTAGAGAAATTATACGTTTTATTAAACGGAAAAACTTCTCAAGGTATTTACAACGACTTGAATGAAGAAGTAATCAAGAAAGGTGTAAAATACACACAAAAAATCTTATCTAATGTTGAAGATTTCTTAAATTTAACTGGAGCAGAATCTCTTTGGACAACAGACGAGGATAAGAACGAATTAGTAAAAGAATTGTTACATAATTACAAAATTAAGTACAATGATTTACAAGGAGCACTTAACCGCGAAAGATTTACAATCTCTGTTGGAGACGAGTTACCTGCAGGTATCGTTAAATTAGCAAAAATCTACATTGCGAAAAAACGTAAACTAAGAGTAGGGGATAAAATGGCAGGACGTCACGGTAACAAAGGTATTGTTGCACGTATCGTTCGCGACGAAGATATGCCTTTCTTAGAAGACGGAACGCCAGTAAATATCGTACTTAATCCACTTGGGGTACCATCTCGTATGAATATCGGTCAGATTTATGAAACGGTATTAGGATGGGCTGGACTTAAAATGGGTCAAAAATTTGCTACACCTATCTTCGATGGTGCTGAAATCGCTGATATCGATCGCATCACAGAAGAAGCAGGTATTCCAAAACACGGTACAACATATTTATATGACGGTAATACTGGAGAACGTTTTGATCAAAAAGCTACTGTAGGGGTGATTTACATGTTGAAATTAGGACACATGGTTGACGACAAAATGCACGCGCGTTCTATCGGACCATACTCATTAATTACTCAACAACCATTAGGAGGTAAAGCACAATTCGGTGGACAACGTTTCGGAGAGATGGAGGTTTGGGCATTAGAAGCATTCGGTGCATCTAATATCTTACGCGAAATCTTAACAGTTAAGTCGGATGACGTAATTGGACGTGCGAAAACTTACGAAGCAATCGTAAAAGGAGAGCCAATGCCAGAACCTGGTATTCCAGAATCATTTAACGTATTGTTACATGAATTACAAGGTCTTGGATTAGACATAAACTTGGAAGAATAATAGGGCAACCTATTATTCTACCTTTTTCGTTATAATAATATAATTGTTAGATACATTTCTATATGTCAACAAAAAATAAAACAAGTCAATTCTCAAAAATCCGTATCGGGTTAGCTTCTCCAGAATCGATTCTTCAAGAATCTAAAGGTGAAGTTTTAAAACCTGAAACGATTAACTATAGAACGCACAAACCAGAGCGTGACGGGTTATTCTGTGAGCGTATCTTTGGACCTGTAAAAGATTACGAATGTGCCTGCGGAAAATATAAAAGAATCCGTTATAAAGGTATCGTTTGTGACCGTTGTGGGGTTGAAGTTACTGAAAAGAAAGTTCGTCGTGAGCGTATTGGACACATCAATCTTGTTGTGCCAATTGCACATATTTGGTATTTCCGTTCATTACCAAACAAAATTGGTTACATCTTAGGATTACCATCTAAGAAATTAGACATGGTAATTTACTATGAAAGATATGTAGTGATTCAACCAGGTATCGCAAAAGGACCAGAAGGTGAAGAATTAAATAGATTAGATTTCTTATCAGAAGAAGAGTATTTAGATATCTTAGAAACTCTTCCAATCGAGAATCAATATCTAGAAGATACAGATCCTAATAAATTCGTTGCGAAAATGGGTGCTGAAGCATTAGAAGACCTATTATCTCGTATCAATTTAGATGAGTTATCTTACGAATTAAGACACAAAGCACACAACGAAACTTCTAAACAACGTCGTACAGAAGCGTTAAAACGTTTACAAGTTGTTGAGTCGTTACGTGAGTCAAATATGCACCACGTAAACCGTCCAGAATGGATGGTAATGCGCGTTATTCCGGTTATTCCACCAGAATTACGTCCGTTAGTTCCATTAGATGGTGGTCGTTTTGCAACATCAGATTTAAATGATTTATATCGTCGTGTAATTATCCGTAACAATCGTTTGAAACGATTAATGGAAATCAAAGCGCCAGAAGTAATCTTACGTAATGAAAAACGTATGTTACAAGAAGCGGTTGATTCATTATTTGATAACACGCGTAAAGCATCTGCTGTAAAAGCTGATGGTAACCGTCCGTTAAAATCATTATCTGATTCATTAAAAGGTAAACAAGGTCGTTTCCGTCAAAACTTATTAGGTAAACGTGTAGATTATTCTGCTCGTTCTGTAATTGTTGTTGGACCAACACTTAAATTACACGAATGTGGTTTACCAAAAGATATGGCAGCTGAATTATACAAACCATTCGTAGTTCGTAAATTAATCGAGCGTGGAATTGTAAAAACAGTTAAATCGGCTAAGAAAATTATCGATAGAAAAGAGCCAGTTGTTTGGGATATTTTAGAAAATGTAATCAAAGGTCATCCAGTTTTATTAAACCGTGCCCCTACGTTACACCGTTTAGGTATCCAAGCATTCCAACCGAAATTAATCGAAGGTAAAGCAATTCGTTTACACCCATTAGTGTGTACTGCCTTCAATGCCGATTTCGATGGTGACCAGATGGCTGTTCACTTACCATTAGGACCAGAAGCTGTTTTAGAAGCACAATTATTAATGTTGGCTTCTCAAAATATTTTGAATCCTGCAAATGGATCTCCAATTACTGTACCTTCTCAGGATATGGTTTTAGGTCTTTACTACATGACGAAAATTCGTCGTACAGACCACCAATTTACAGTAAAAGGTGAAGGATTAACTTTCTATTCAGATGAAGAAGTTCAAATTGCATACAACGAAGGAGCTGTTGACTTAAACGCGCCAATTCGTGTAAAAGGAACAATTCGTGTAGGAGAGGAGTTAGTAGAAAATCAATTAATCGAAACTTCAGTAGGACGTGTGTTATTTAACCAAATCGTTCCGAAACAAGTAGGTTATATTAATGAAGTATTAACGAAAAAATCGTTACGCACAATTATTAATAAAATTATCAAGATTACAGATTTCCCTACGACGGCTGCTTTCTTAGATGATATGAAACAATTAGGATACCGTAATGCCTTCGAGGGTGGTTTATCATTCTCATTAGGAGATATCTTAATCCCAGAACAAAAGAAAGACCTTATCTCAGGTGCGATCAACCAAGTTGAGAACATTAAGATGAACTATAACATGGGTCTTATTACAAATAACGAACGTTACAACCAAGTTATTGATGTTTGGACAACAACAAACGCAACTTTAACAGAAATTGTAATGAAACGTATGACAGAAGATCAACAAGGATTTAACTCTGTATTCATGATGCTTGATTCTGGAGCTCGTGGATCTAAAGAGCAAATTCGTCAGTTATCAGGTATGCGTGGATTGATGGCTAAACCTCAAAAAGCTGGTTCTACTGGTGGGGATATCATCGAAAACCCAATTATCTCTAACTTCCGTGAAGGTCTGTCTATCTTAGAGTACTTTATTTCTTCGCACGGTGCGCGTAAAGGTCTTGCGGATACTGCCTTAAAAACTGCCGATGCTGGATACTTGACTCGTCGTTTAGTTGACGTTGCACAAGACGTTATCGTAATGCACGAAGATTGTGGTACATTAAGAGGTTTAGAAGTATCTGCACTTAAGAAAAAAGAAGAAATCATCGAAAGTTTATCTTCTCGTGTATTAGGTCGTACTTCATTAAATGATATTTACAACCCAGATAATGGTGAATTAATCATTTCTGCTGGTAACATTATTACAGAAGATATTGGTGATGCCTTAGAAGCAGCTGGTATTGAAAATGTAGAAGTTCGTTCTCCATTAACATGTGAAGCGAAAACTGGAATTTGTGCTAAATGTTACGGACGCAACTTAGCTACAGGTAAAGGTGTTCAGAAAGGTGAATCAGTTGGTGTAGTTGCTGCGCAATCTATTGGTGAGCCTGGTACACAGTTAACATTACGTACTTTCCACGTTGGGGGTACTGCGGGTAACGTTTCTGAGCAAAATACAATTAATGCTAAAGTTGATGGTACAGTTGAGTTTGATGACTTACGTACTGTTGAATCGACAGATGATGCAGGTAACAAAGTAGATACAGTTGTTTCTCGTTCTACAGAGATGAAAGTAATTGACGATTTAGGAAACGTTCGTCAACAAACTAACATCGCTTATGGTACTATCTTATCTGTCAAAAACGGAGCTAAAGTTCAAAAAGGTCAAGAGATTGCAAGTTGGGACCCTTATAACGGGGTAATCATCGCAGAATCTACTGGTAAAATCGAATACGAACAATTAGAGCAAGGGGTAACTTTCCAAATTGAAATCGATGAGCAAACAGGATTCCAAGAAAAAGTTATTTCTGAATCACGTAATAAAAAATTAGTTCCAGCGTTAAGAGTTATCACGATTGATGGTGAAGAAAAAACATATAACTTACCAGTAGGTGCACACTTAATGGTAAATGATGGTGAAAAAATTAATGCAGGTAAAATCTTAGTTAAGATCCCTCGTAAGTCAGCTAAATCTGGCGATATTACAGGAGGTTTACCTCGTATTACAGAGTTGTTAGAGGCTCGTAATCCATCTAACCCATCAGTTGTTTGTGAAATGGATGGAGTTGTATCTTTCGGTAAAATAAAACGTGGTAACCGCGAAATCATCGTTGAATCTAAAAATGGTGAAATCCGTCGTTACTTAGTTAAATTATCAGCACAGATCTTAGTTCAAGAAAATGACTTCGTTCGTGCAGGTGAGCCTTTATCAGATGGAGCAATTACACCAGAAGATATTTTAAGAATCTTAGGGCCGACAGCGGTTCAAGAATACTTAGTAAACGAGATTCAAGATGTATACCGTTTACAAGGGGTAAAAATCGATGACAAACACTTCGAAATTATCGTACGTCAAATGTTACGTAAAGTTCGTATTGTAGACTCAGGAGATTCAAGATTCTTAGAAGATAGTTTAGAGCACAAAGACGATTTCATGCAAGAAAACGATCGTTTATTTGGAATGAAAGTCGTAGAAGATGCTGGTGATTCTGACACATTAAGTCCAGGACAAATCATCACAGTTCGCGAATTACGTGACGAAAACTCTAAATTAAAACGTGAAGACAAAAACTTAGTGACAGCTCGTGAGGCTTTACCTGCAACAGCAGAGGCAGTTTTACAAGGTATTACAAGAGCGTCTTTACAAACTAAATCTTTCATGTCTGCGGCATCGTTCCAGGAAACTACAAAAGTTCTTAACGAAGCAGCTGTAGCTGGTAAAGTAGACGGTTTAGTAGGATTAAAAGAAAACGTTATTGTTGGTCACTTAATTCCTGCCGGAACTGGATTAAAAGAGTATCAAAACATCATCGTAGGATCTAACCGTGAATACGAGGAATTAATAAACGCAAAACAAGAATTATAATGTCAGAAAATCAACAAAACGAAGGATTAAACATTGAGTTAAACGAATTAGTAGCTCAAGGTGTTTATGCTACAGGAGCAATCATCAACCACTCACCATCTGAGTTCGTTGTAGATTTCGTTCAATTTTTACCAGGTGCTAGACCATCAGTAAAATCAAGAATTATTTTGTCTCCATTACAAGCAAAACAATTATCTCAATCGTTAGCAGAAAACGTAACTAACTTTGAGAAAAGCTTTGGTGAAATCAAAGAACCTCAAGTAAACAACGGTACTGCAACTTACGAAGCTTAAGAATCATTCTTAATATTTCAAAAAGTCCCTCAATCTTAGATTGGGGGATTTTTTTATGCAATCAAAACTATCAAATCATTAAAAATAATCTTATAAATGTTAGATCAATTATTAAATTGATAATTATTTATGATATTAATGCGAATAATTTAAAAATAAAATACATTAATCTTTTTAACAGTATTTTTTTGAATCGAAAAAATGTTTAGATTTGTATTTAGCAAATAACACAAGAATGTCTGACTATAAATTAATTCTACCTTCTATGGGAGAAGGTGTAATGGAAGCTACTGTAACAAATTGGATCAAAAATATTGGCGATTCGATTAGTGAAGATGAATCGGTTGTAGAAATCGCAACAGATAAAGTAGATTCTGATGTTCCTTCGCCAGTTGCAGGAGTTTTAAAAGAAATCTTAGTTCCAGTAGACAAAATTGCAAAAGTAGGTGAGCCTATCGCAATTTTGTCTGTTGATAGAGTTGTAGAACAAGCTGATTCGGTAGAAGAAGTAGATACAAATAGCGATCAGGAAATTGCTGATGCAGCAAAATCTATCGAAGCTGAAGTTGCAACAATCAAAACTGAAACGCTTATTACTTCGTCAGATGATAAATTTTATTCTCCTTTAGTAAAATCTATTGCGAAAGAAGAAGGTGTTTCTCAGGCTGAGTTAGATCAAATTTTAGGTTCAGGAAAAGACGGACGTGTAACGAAAGATGATATTTTGGATTTCGTTAAAAATAGAGGAAATCAACCAGCGAAAACAGTTGTTACGACTTCTGTTGCTGCACCAGTTGCTCAACCTCAAGCACCACAAGTGCAATCTGCGCCTATTTCTGTTGGTGAAGGTGATGAAATCATCGAAATGGATAGAATGCGTAAGATTATTGCGCAAAATATGTTACAAGCAAAACAAATTGCTCCGCACGTAACGTCTTTCGTAGAAGTTGATATGACGAATATTGTGTTGTGGAGAGATAAAAATAAAAATGAGTTTCAGAAAAAACATGGTGAGAAAATTACCTTCATGCCAATTTTTATTGAAGCTGTAGCAAAAGCAATTCAAGATTTCCCAATGATTAATATTTCGGTTGATGGAGATAAAATCATCAAAAAGAAAAATATCAATATTGGAATGGCAGCAGCTTTACCAAGTGGAAATTTAATTGTTCCTGTTATCAAAAATGCAGATCAATATAATTTAGCCGGATTAGCTTCTCAAGTTAATGATTTAGCGAATAGAGCTCGTAACAATAAATTGAAACCAGTAGAAATTCAAGGAGGAACATATACAATTACAAATATTGGTTCTTTCGGAAATACATTAGGAACGCCAATTATTCCTCAACCACAAGTAGCTATTTTAGCTGTTGGTGCAATTGTGAAAAAACCTGCTGTTATCGAAACTCCACAAGGAGATATGATTGCAATTCGTCACAAAATGTACTTATCTCATGCTTACGATCACCGCGTTGTGGATGGTGCTTTGGGAGGTATGTTTGTAAAACGTGTTGCCGAATATCTTGAGGCTTTCGATATGAATACGCCTGTGTAAAAAGAGTACAAGAAACATAGATAAAAAAATCCAACTAATTTTAGTTGGATTTTTTTCGTTTAAATTTATATGTAAGCATGACGCCACCTTTGTAAAGTAACCATTCTCCACTTTTATTGAATGATTGCGCAGAATCGTATCGACCAAAATTAGGAGAATCTTCTTTATAATATCCTTTGTAATTTCCTTGTGAATGTCCTCCACCAACAAAAACATCCAATCCCCAATATTCGTTGATTTTTACTTGATAACCAATTGTAGCACCAGTTAAAATTGCTATTCCTCGTTGGTATTTATCAGTGTTCCAATAATTCCATTTTTGAATATCAAAGAAACCAACACCAATATTTGGACCTACATAAAACTTACTAAAAGATTTATCAAAGTAATATCGACCTTCACCAAAAGCCATATACATTTGTAAATGATTTCCTGCAAATGATTTCCAAGGAGAGATAAATCCGTCAGCTTGTAAAGTTATTCTATCTGTTAGTGCATGCTCTACACCAAGATTTATCATTGCAAGAGGCATAGTTAAGGCATTTGCTTTGATTTGTGTTTCGCCTTTTTGAGCAAAGATTGTGGCGGGAAATAATAACCAAATTAATTTATTCATTCGTAATTTTTATCAGTTTGCGAAGCTAAGGTAAAAAAAATGGTTTATTTAGATTTTAATTCAAGCTTTTTTATAACTTTACTTAACATTTAAGTACATTATGGCACCAATCATATCAATCCTAATTATATTTTTGATTTTCGGAATTTTTGTTTCGATATTCTTTGTTATTGCCGTATCTGATGCGAAAGTCAGAGAGAAAAATGAACAACATACACTGAAAAGTTTGCCAAATCAGGTAGATCTAAAGGCTGTTGTACGTTATAATATTGGGCGTCCGCAAGGTAGATTTCTTAAAATGAAATCTTTTCAAGGAAGTGGTGTGTTGTATGCGCAAGGAGAACAATTAATCTTCAAAGATATTTTGGGTAATGAAGATCATATTTTTGATTTGAAAACATGCAAATTATCTTGGGTTGAGAACAAAATAAATGGGATTACAAATGCTTTTAAAGTAGCAGATCACGAAGCTATCATCTTCTTTTATATTGATAAAGGTGTCTTTATTTTTAATGCAATTGAAGAAAATGCGTCGACTTCAGATTTATATATTCGTTTGAAAGAATTGCGTAAAAGTATTAGAAATGCTAAAAAAGCTGAGTCGGCAAGTGAATAGTTAATCCAGCTCGGAAACCGCTCATATCTTTAAAATCCTTATTTTCTCTAAACTCGAAAGAATAGCCAGCATTTAACTCTACAATGCTCAAAACTGCGATACCAGCTTTTGGAGTAATTGTCCACGGAGAAACTTCAGTACGGATAACATAAAAAGCAGAGTTAAAGTTAGAGCTATATGGATCACCAGTATTGTTGCGAAAATTGAACATATATCCAGCTCCAACTTCTGGAATTACACGAAATTTGTCTTTCATATAACCCAAATTAGCATTGGCGCTAAACGTCAAAATATTGTTATTATCTTGTACTAAGAACAAATCTGTTCCAACTTTTCCGTAATTTCCGTTCCAATATTCATAACCAAGATTAATTGTAAAATAATCGGATAAATTTTGTTGTGCTTTCGCTTGAAAACTAATGATAAAAACAAAGATTGCGATGAACTTTTTCATGTGATAAAATTAATGAATTATTTAGCTTTCTCCCAAAAAATAAATTTTCATCATCATTAATGATTTTTTATTTCAAATTGAGAGGTATATTTACTCCAATTGAAAATTGAAAACCTTTGATAGGTTTAAAACTATCTTTTTTATTAATCTTAAAACCATATCCAAAACCAAAATCTACAAAAGAAGCTAATGAAATACCAGCTTTTGGAGTAATTGTATAAGGTGTAAATTCACTTTCTACAAATGGAAAAATATACATCAACTGGCTCGCGGCAACATATCCTGTAATGCCAACTTCAGGAATTACGTGAAAATTATCTCGCATATATCCCATATTAGCATTTGAGTCTAATTTAAAATCAACCATATTATCACCTAAGCCGAAAAGAAAAAATAAACCTGCTTTACCAAAGTTTCCAGATTGATTAGAGTAGCTTAAGGTTGGTCCCCATAGAACTTCTTGTTAATAAGAAAAAGAACTAAACAAAAGAAAGAGTGAAAGAATAATTTTTTTAATAAATATGGGATAGTTTTTCGTTAAACAAATATAATGTAAATATAAATAGCTACAACTTATCTTGTTGTAGCTATTTATAATGATTTATTAAAATTTAAAATCTACTCAAAATTTTAATCCATCGTGAATCCTTTTGTATAGATTCGTCCGTAATAATCTGCAAATTTAATTGACACGCGACCTTTATAATTTTTTAAGATTTTTTCGATATCGTCTTGTGAACTTACATTTTTATCATTGATAGATAAGATAATAAATTCTTCTTGAACACCTGCTGCTGCTAATTTTCCTGCATTATCTAAATGTTTTACCATGACACCATAATTAATTCCGAAACTATCTTTTTGACGTTCTGTTAATGGCTCAAATTCTGCACCAAGAACTTCAGTTGGCGTTAAGTCAGATTTGCTTCTCACTTTAGTGCTTCCTTTAGCATCTTTCAATGTGATGTTGTATGTTTTCTCAGAGTTTCCACGTCTTACAGTAAGTGCAACATTGTCACCAGGACGTTTGCTACCTACGATGAATGATAACGAAGAGAAAGATGTAATTGGTTTTCCATCAACAGCTGTAATGATGTCTCCTTCTTCGATTCCAGAATCAATTGCTGATCCTTTCGCAACCAATTCAGTTACCATTACTCCATTATCGGTTTTAATGTTCTTTTTGAACTGTTTGTTATATTGTTTTACAGCATCTTCATTCGATAAATCAAAACCTTTGATACCTAAATATCCACGTTGTACAATTCCGTACGATTTGATATCCTCAACAACTTTTTTTACCAAGTTTGCAGGAACAGCAAACCCGTAACCAGAATAAGCTCCTGTTGGCGAAGAAATAGCTGTATTAATACCAATTAAATCTCCGTTTGCATTCACCAAAGCACCACCAGAGTTTCCTGGATTAATCGCTGCATCGGTTTGAATAAACGATTCGATTGGTGATTCAGAATTTTTACCTAAAATATTAATGCTACGCCCTTTTGCTGAAACAATACCTGCTGTAACAGTAGAAGTCAATCCAAATGGATTACCAACTGCTAACACCCAATCTCCAACATTAATGGCATCAGAATCGACAAATTTTGTGAATGGTAAACCTTTTTCACTAATTTTCAATAAGGCAATATCTGTACTTGGATCAGTTCCAACTAATTCAGCAATATAACTTTTTTGATTATTCAAAGTCACTTCAATCTTAGAAGCACCTTGTATCACGTGATTATTTGTAACTATATATCCATCTTGAGAAATAATTACACCAGAACCCATTCCGGATGGTTGATCTTGATCTGGTTGCTGTTGTTGTCTTCTTCTTTGTTGTTGTTCTGGTTGACCAAAAAAGAAATCAAAAGGATCAAACATTTGTTGCTGTTGTTGCTGTCTTTGATTCGAATAATTTTTGATACTCACAACTGTATGTACAGCTTTATTAGATGCTTGCACAAAGTTTGGCGCATCGTAATTGTAATTTCCTTTATAATCTACAAATTCAAAGTCTCCATTTTTCTGATTACTTGCATTTGTAATAAATGGATTACTTCCATTTTCGTTCATCAAATAAAAACCTCCCATAGTTGTCATAGAGCTCACTAATCCAACTAATAAGTATCCTGTATATTTTTTCATCTTTAATTATATAAGTTTTTAATGTTTTTAGATTAAATCAAATTTAAGACCAAAATTTTAACATTTCAAACCGTTTAACGCATGTTAACACTATATTATAAATCTTTTATAACATTAGTTAAGAGTGACAAAAATGTCTTTACTTTGTTTAAAATTTAAGAAGTTGAAATTAAAATTTTATAAATACCAAGGAGCTGGGAATGATTTTGTCATGATTGATGATCGAGAAAAAACGTTTCCAATCTCTACAGAATTGATTAATAGGCTATGTGATCGTAATTTTGGGATAGGAGCTGATGGTTTGATTTTGTTACAAAATGATGAAAATTCAGACTTCAGAATGGTGTATTTCAATTCGGATGGAAACGAAAGTACAATGTGCGGAAACGGAGGACGTTGTATTATTCGATTTGCAAATGATTTGGATGTGGCTAATGACAAAATGACATTTAATGCGATTGATGGTTTGCATCATGGTATCGTAGATCAAGAAGTTATTCGTTTACAGATGATTGATGTAAATGAAGTAGAAGATCACGACAAATATTTATTTATGAACACAGGTTCGCCGCATCACGTAGAATTTGTGGAAAATGTAAAAGATGTTAATGTTTATAAAAAAGGAAAAGCGATTCGCAATGGAGCGCCCTATTTTGAGAAAGGTTCTAATGTAAATTTTGTTGAAGTAATGCCAGATAAAAGTCTTACGATACGTACATATGAACGTGGAGTTGAGGACGAAACCTTGGCTTGCGGAACAGGAATTACAGCTGCTGCGATTTCTGCTTATGTTAAAAATTTGGTAGACAAAAAAGATATCAAAGTAAAAGCAATGGGAGGAGATTTATCTGTAAATTTTGAAGAAAATAATCATAACTTTGTCAATGTTTGGTTAAATGGACCAGCAGTAAAAGTTTTTGAAGGTGAAATTGAAATTTAATTCAATCCAATGAAAAAATTAAATTTAGTATTAATATTAATCTGTTCATTCGCATTTGTAGGATGTACATTTATAGACGGTTTCAAAGGAAATGCAACCAAAGATGGTTATATCTATATCTCTCGTGGAGCTAAATTTGAGCAAGTTTTAGATTCTTTAAAACCATTTTTGAAGGATGAAAAATTGTTCAAACAATATGCAGAAGATGCAGATTATCCAGCAACGATAAAATCTGGAAAATATAAAATCTCAAGCTCAGATTCTAACCGCGATATTATTGATCGTTTGCAAGGAGGAGAGCAAGAAGAAGTGAAACTTCGTATCAAAAATGAACCAACAATTTACCATTTGGCGGGATCAGTTTCCAAACAAATTGATATGGATTCTATCGAAGTTTTGACAGCTATTCGTGATTTTGTGAAAGAAAAAAACGATACAACGTTAAACGACGAAACGGTAAAGCAATATTTCATTCCAGAAACGTATTTCGTGTATTGGGGATTAACACCAGAAAAGTTTGTGGACAAAATGGTAGCGCAACACGACAAAGTATGGAATGCAGAACGTTTAGCAAAAGCAAAAGCGCTCAACATGACACCTTTACAAGTTACAACATTAGCATCTATTGTTCAATTAGAATCGTCTGATAATATGGATGAACAACAAAAGGTTGCACGAGCATATATGAATCGTTTGGCAAAAGATATGCGTTTAGAAGCCGATCCAACTTCTATTTATGCATATAAAATGGAAAATGGTTGGGATCAAAAAGTGCAACGTGTGTACAAAAAATGGACGTGGTCGTCGAATGCGTACAACACTTATCGTAACAAAGGTTTGCCACCAGCACCAATTTGTTTACCAAATTTAGGAGCAATTGATGCGGTTTTATCACCAGCAAATCACGATTTTATTTTCTTTGTTGCAGATCCTAAAAAACCAGGTTATCACATTTATACCAACGATTATCAGGAACATTTGAAAAATGCTGAGAATTATAGAAACTGGTTAAAAGAGAATAATATCAAATAGTTGTATCTTTAGCTAAACCAATTTTAGCTATGTTACAATCAAATTATACAAAAAGAGAATTCCTAAAACTGCTTGGTACAGGTAGTTTAGGAATTTTTTTTATGTCTTTTTATTCGTTTGATGATTTTTTGGATGATGATTTAATAATCTTGACAAAAGATGATGAAAAGTATGATCAATACAGAAAATCATTCAACAAAAGAATTGAGAAGTTTCCGAAAATTATAGCAGTTTGTAAATCCGAAACTGGAATAAAAAAAGCAATTGCATTAGCAAACGAAAAGAAACTAAAAATTGCAATTCGAAGTGGAGGGCATAGTTTTGAAGGTTTTTCGAATGTTGATAACGGATTGTTGATTCATCTTGGACTGATGAACAAAATTACGTGGTTGCAAGAGAATAAAGTGAAATTACAACCAGCTTGTTTATTGCAGGAAATTTATGCTAATTTTTTACCTAAGAAAAGAATTATTCCAGCTGGATCATGTGGAACTGTGGCTATTGGTGGTTTGACTTTGGGCGGTGGCTATGGTTTTTTTAGCCGAAAATATGGGTTGACCTGTGATAATCTGCTTCGTGTAAAAATGATCGATTACAAAGGAAATACAATCGACTCTGATAAAGATCCCGATTTACTTTGGGCGTGTAAAGGCGGCGGAAATGGAAATTTTGGCGTTGTAACGGAATTACATTTCAAAACTTATCCAGTCCCACAATCTTTCAGCGGATATCGTATGAAGTTTACAAATCTAACATCAGATAAATTTGTCAAATTAATTCGACTTTGGTTCCAAGCAACGGAAAAATTACCTAAAGAAGCTTTTTCTGCTTTTGTGTTGAATGGAAAGTTTTTGACCATTTTATTTACCAATTTTGCAGTAAATCAAACAGATTTTGAGAAAATATTTTCGAGTTTAATTCCATTATCGAATGATTATAAACCGATGAAAAATAGAAATCTGGCTGCTGCGCTCAAAAATTATTATGGCGTAACAGAGCCGATTTATTTCAAAAATTCTTCTGCTGGTTTGTACACAGGAATTGAAGATATTGAGAAAGGTTTGGAAGATATTTTTGCAAAAGTTGTCGCTTCTAAAGGAATGATTTATCAGATAAATACTTTGGGTGGAAAAATCAATGAAGTCAAAGCTTCAGATTCTGCTTATCCACATCGCGATATTAATTATTTGAGCGAGTTACAAGCGTATTGGGATTTGCCTTCGCAAGAAGAAAAGTTGACAAAATCATTTGAAGAAATACAACAATTATTAAGAAATATTGGGAATATAAAACAATACCGAAATTACCCGGATATTAATTTTCCTGATGCAAATAATGCTTATTTCGGAAATAATTTGGCTCGATTGCAGCAATTAAAAAAGAAATATGATCCAAATAATTTGTTTGATTATCCACAAGTGATTAAATAGTAAAAGCCCTTCTATAGAAGGGCTTTTACTATTTAATTCATTTATTTTAGAACTTATATCGTAAACTCACGATAAAATATCTTCCCAAAACATTTTTAGTTGTAGTCGATATGTAGTTATCATTAAATCCATTCGAAACAATTACGTTGTTTCCTAATAAGTTTCCACCTGTAAGAGTTAAATAAGTTTTCTTCGCAATATTATATCGTGCAGAAGCATTCCACTCTTTTGCTGTGTTTATTTCTACTCCATCACGGTATTGTAAACGATAAGAGAAATCGGTCTGAACTAATAATTTACTTGTAGCGGACCAAGCAGCTTCCCCGTATGGACGCCAGTTCGTAAATTTCTGTTCAGATAATGATTGATATTTACTTAGGTTTAAATTAACTCCAGCCTTTAATTCAAATTTCTTTTTGAATGTAAATGAGTTCTCTAAATTATAAGTTTGATTAAAACTTTTATTGTTAACATCCTTCAAATCATCATTTTTAACAACTCCATTTTCATATTCAATATTTCGTGTAATTGTATAATAATTAGAAGTAGAAATATTACCTGTTAATCGTGCATTGTACCATTTAGCAAAACGCTTCCCAATCATGAAATATCCTGAATAAGTTTCTTGGTTATTACCAGAATTAATTAAGGTATTGAATTGATAGTTATTTACAATTGTATCGTTTCCAGAGATGATAAAATCACGGTTTAAAACAGATTGCGTTTGTATACTTTTTTCTTGTAATGTATAACTCAAATTCGCAAAAATATTAAAGAATGTGAATGAGTTAAAATGACTAAAATTAAGACTTGCTGTATGTGTCAAAGCTTGTCTTAAATTTCTATTTCCGTAGAAAATAGATTGATAACTTTGAATGGTGTACGAATCATTAAAATCTTTTGTGTACGGATAGCTATAGCTTTGTGAATAACTTGCGCGAACACTTGTTGCATTGTTGAACTTGTATTGCAAATTCAGGTGAGGTAAAAATTTCGTTTCCGAACGATTTAGTTTTTCACCATCTTGGTATTTCGATTTTTCATTAAAGAACGAAACTCCAGCTCCAGCATCTACTTGAAAGTTTCCTAATTTTTTTGTCAATGTTACATCAGCAAAAGTCTCGTTGTAATCTAAATCTGTATTACTGATTAATGAATTATCATTCATTAATTTCTGAAAATCATAGATTTTATTTTCAAAATCTTGCGTACTAAAATTTGTTCCAACTTTCACTTTAAGGTTAGATGTATTTGTCAACAAGTGATTGTAGATTCCGTATAATTGAACAGTGTTCAAAACAAAGTTTTGATCTTGATTGATATTATATTGATTATTTACTTGAGATAAATTCTTGAACAAATTAAAAGACGAGAACGGATTTGCTGTTGATAAAACATTGTAATCTGGCGTATCTTTTTGATATTGATGACGGAAATATAAACCAACATTATCATCGCGTCCAACTTTACGGATGTAAGATAAAGTTTGTGATAAAGAGTAATTCTTTTGTTCAGAATTTACATTTCTAAAGCTATTTTTTTGATCGTTATAATAGCTATCAACCAATTGTTCGTTTTCGCTATCTAAATAATTAAAGTTTAAGCGATATTTAATTTGTCCTTTATCATTCGGATTATAATCTAAACGCAAACGCGACATTCCCATCAAAATATTGCTCTTATTTTGTTCCTGATCGACAGTTGTATAAGGTGTTTCGATGTTGTTGTAATAACGTTCTGATTTAGAATTGTAACGAATGTTATTTGTATTAAGTAAACCAAACCCAGAGATTTTTAGTTTCTTATTTGGTTCAACACCAAAATGCACAGCACCATTATAGGTATTCATACTCGGCGCATCATTTTTTGTCATTAAGTTTAGATTGTTCGAATTTCCTCTTAATGAATAGATACTTCCTTCAGAATTAAATTCAGAGTACCCACCAAAGAAGCTCATATAATCATCTTGATCAAAAACTTGTTTCCCGAATGTATTAAAATCATTGATTAATGTCCCGTCTGTTTTTTCTGAGAAATAGAAAATCTTTGCTTGTGCATCTGTATGTTTGTCCGCATCTCCACCTAGTGTTACATTACCAAATGCAAGACGTTTCATATCATCTTTTAGTTCGATGTTTAACGAGAATTGTTCGTCATCTTCTTGTAATGAAGAAGCAAAAGGATTTGATTTAAACTTCGTGTTTAATTGTATTTTAGAAACCGCATCCGAAGGTAAATTTTTGTTCAATAATTTTTCGTTACCACCCAAAACTTCACGTCCACCAACTGTTACTTGCGACATTGGTTTACCTTTGTACATTACCTTACCATTCTGAACTTCAATTCCAGGTAATTTTTTAAGGATATCTTCTAATGTTTCCTCATTTCCAACTTTGAAAGAATCTGCATCAAACTCAATTGTATCACCTTTTACTTTGATTGCTTGTTGAGCTTTTACAATTGTTTCTTTTAAGGAAATTTCTTTTCCTTGTTTAAGCTTTATTTTTTTGTTGACATTTTCAGTCAAATCAACATTCTCAACATATGTTTCGTAACCAGCTTGCTCAATTTCGATGTCATATTTTTGTCCACAAGGCAATTTGAATTCAAATTCACCCATATTGCTTGTAAAAACAAAACCTTTTCCTTCGTTTTTACTATCAAAAATAGAGACAGAAGCATCTGTAACAGGAATTCCAGCATCATTTGCAACAGATCCTTTTAATTTACATTCTTGTCCAAATGAGATTTGAGCAGCAGAAGTAAATAAAATTAGATAGAGTAATTTCTTCATATGTATTTTTTAGTTGATGACTCAAAATAGAGTTTTTTGTAAAACACATCTGTTTATGTGTTAAAAACAGATGCGTTTTATATTTTGTTTGATGAATTATTGGGTGTCTACACCGCTATTCATTTGTTCTTGCATTTTTTTCTGAAAATCTTGAATAAATTGTATATATTGTTTTTCGTTCATTACTTCACCTTTTGTTGGTAATGTTACTTTTAATTCTTTATCCGAAATTTTTAAATCTTTTAAGGTATAAATCATTTCAGTTCCTTTTACTTTAAAATTCGCTTTGATGATAAATCCTGGTAATCCAGCAAATGAATAAGGACCATCTTTTACAGGGATAGAAGGGGCAAACCATGCTGTAACAGGAATAGAGTCTAACATTACACCTTCTGCTTTTGTAACTTGATAACCTGCGATATCCATTTTTTCACGAGAAATTTTCCATTTAAAATCTGGAATTTGATCTTTGATTAATATCTGTTTTACACCAAAATCAACTTCTTTATAGTACATATTTGGTGTTGCAGTAAAATCCTTGTAAGTTGGTTTGTTATCCATTGCTGTTATTTGTTGCGCAATAAATCCTAAACCACCTTGTCCATTATTTACTTTTTGTTCTAAAGTAAAGGTTGATTGTTTACCATTATATTTATAAAAATATGTCATGAAAATTCCTGCATCAATTTCAGCTTTTAACATTGGTCCAAACTGAGATTTATATTGAGAAGGAATCTCCTTCATAGTTTGTTCGTAATCAACTTTTATTTCGCAAACATAAGTTGCGTCTATATTTTGTGTTTTATTGTCTTGCGCGATAGAAATTGTTGTTGTGATAATTCCTAAGGCAAATGTTAAGATTGCTTTTCTCATAATTGTTGTATTTGTCTAATTAGTCTGCTTTTGTTGACTAATGTTACAGATATTTGCTTAAATTATTCTAAAAATAAAATGTCATTCAAAAAGTTAAGGATTTTCAAATGACATTTTTATCTAGCAATTTATTATTTTTTTATAATAAATACGTCGAGACATTTCCTCCTTTTTTGATAAAATCTTCTTTCAATTCATCAAAAAGTTCTTGGTTAATAGCCTTTGTTGTTCCTTCTAAAATATATGTTGTATATCCCAATTCTAAAGCATCTTTTGCTGTATAATACACACAATAATCAGCTGCTAAACCGCAAATGTATACACTCGTTACATTATGATCTTTCAAAAATCCATTTAGCCCTGTTGGATTCTTTTTATTCACATCAAAAAAAGCACTATACGAATCAACTTCTGGATTCATACCTTTTCGGATGATTGCACTTATTTTATTTTGCTTGATATCTTTGTGTATTTCTGCTCCTTTAGTGCCTTGTACACAATGATCTGGCCACAAAACTTGACGATTTCCACCTAATTCGATTACATCAAAAGGTTGTTTATCTGTGTGTTGCGAAGCAAAACTTTTGTGATTTGCTGGATGCCAATCTTGCGTTGCCACAACAACATCATACTTTTCTTGCAATTTATTTATGCGTTCGATAATTTTATCTCCATCATTCACAGCTAACGAACCTCCTGGTAAAAAATCGTATTGCATATCTACGATGATTAAAGCTTTCATAGTATTTTATTTCTTAAGATTAATTTAGAATTAAATATAAGTTTTATAATATGAAATTGAACCAATTTTTATGAAAATTAATCGAATTTTAAGAAACCTTAATCTCGTTTATTTACGCCAGAATTTCTCATTTCTTCGAAACGTGAGCGTTGTTCTTGCATCAATTTATCAAATTCTGTTTGAGAAATAGCACCTTTATCTTTTGGTTTTTCGATTGGTTTTGTATTTGTTGATGTTTTGATATCTGTCAAAGAAATAATTTTAGAACCTTTAAACATTCCTCTGTTAATCTCTGTTTGTACTTCTGCGATTAAACCTGGTAATCCCCAATAATTTTCTGGACCAGTTTTATATTTCAAAGTTGGAATGTACCAAACTGTTGTCTGAACGCTATCAATAATAGCAGTTGCTTTTTTGGCTTCGTTTCCTAAAATTGTTTTCGTTTCACGCGTTAATTTCCAATCAAAATTTTGCAAAGAATCTTTCACAACATAACTTTTCCCCATCATGTTTTGCTCTTTTAAAAGCAAATGATTTGTACTATTTTTATAAATATTATCTCCATTCATCGACATCATTCGCATTCCGCCTCCACGTGGACCCCTTATTCCTTGACTTTGATCGTTTGATATTTTTTCAACCATTTTATACAAAGATTCATCTCCCAAAATAGTCAACTTAGCTTCTTGCGGCTCCTGAATATTTTTCTTGAATTGCTCTTGCATTTCTTTTGGCATCGTACGTCCATTGCCACCTCCCGGAGGTTGAAACGTAAAATCGTCTGGCAAAATAATACGCGTTGTGTACGAAATTTCTACTTTTTCTTGTTGCGCAAAGGCAGAAAAACTAAATAGAAAAATAAAAACTGAAATTATTTTTTTCATTTTAAATGTGATTATAGCTCTTAGACAAGAAATAGTATAAAATGTTTAATGAGTAATTAAAAAAATTAATCTTTTTTATCAATAGTTTCTGAGCGCATCGATTTGAATCGTTCCATTTGCTTATCAGATAATTCTTTGAATTCTTTCTCTGTAATTACATTTTTTTCTTTTGGCTTTTCTATCGGTTTCATATCTGGAACTTCTTTAACTTCTGTAGCTTTTATAGTTACATTTCCAAAAGATTTTTTATCAGATTTTGAAGTGTTGATAATTTCCATTTCTAAAATCAATCCAGGTAAACCATTGTACATAGAAGGTCCGTCTTTGACAGCGATACTCGGAGTATACCAAGCAACAACAGATTTTGTACTATCAATTACAGCTGTTGCTTTTTTGACATCAAAACCAATTATTTTTTTTGTTTCACGTGTCAATTGCCATTTGTATTCGGTTAGTTTATCTTTTATTAAATATGACTTATCCATTAAGTTGACACTTTTTGAATATTCTTTTGTTGACAAGTCTTTCAAAATTCCGTTTCCTCCACCAGAAAAACTAACAGATATAGAAAAACCTCCACCTCCTTGTCCATTACTTAATTTTTCGACCTTTTTATAAGTTGATGTATTGTCATAAATAGTCAACGTATAATCTTTTGGTTCAGACATACTTTTAAACATATTATCGTAAAAATCTTTTGGTAAATTAACTGAACCAGAAGTTTCAACTTTCATGTTTTTCTTTAACTCATCTACATTAATATCAGTAGTTTCTTGATAATTCACTTCAAGTTTTTGTGCAAAAGAAGTTGTTAGAAAAGAACATAATGTAAAGATTGTCAATATTTTTTTCATTGTAGTTTGATTTGTTCTACAATGATAGTAAAAGATTTTATTTCTACAATAATAGACTTAAAAAATTATAGAAATTTTAAGAAATGATTTAATATTTGAAGATAGATTATTTTAAATCCTTAAAGTACTGACGTTTTTGCACGAAATATTGAAATGGCAATAACTCTTTATCTGAATAATTTTTAATTTGATGTTGTTGACGCTTTTTATACATTTTTATAAAACCAAAATAAAAATGCATATGTGATAAGAAAACAGCCCAAACATGTGGAAGTCCTTGTTTGGGTAAAAAGGCAACAGCAGCAATTCCATCCATTGAAAGACGTGTGAAAAGCATCGGAAAAAGTTTGTTTGCAGGTAGATTTTTAAGCATCATCCACAAACTATTTCGGTAATTTAAATACCATTTTTTTGGATTGGATTTATCCAAAGTTGCACCGCCCAAATGATAAACAGTTGATTCTCCACAATAATAAATTTTTCGCCCAGCATTGTTTAACCGCCAACACAAATCGATTTCTTCCATATGTGCAAAGAATTCTTCATCAAAACCATTTTGATCAAAGAAATCTTTTTTTCGGATGAATAAACTTGCACCGGTTGCCCAAAAAATTTGTGCGGTATCGTTGTATTGCCCATTGTCTTTTTCTAAAGTTGAAAAAACACGTCCGCGACAAAATGGATAACCAAATTTATCAATGAAACCTCCTCCAGCACCCGCATATTCAAAATATTCTTTGTTTTTGTAGTCTAATATTTTGGGTTGAATTGCGGCGATATCAGGATTGTTGTCAAACAATTTTTCAATTGGTTCTATCCAATTTTCAGTTACTTCGACATCCGAATTTAATAAACAGAAATATTCTGCATCAATTTCTTTTAAACCTTCGTTATAGCCTTGTGCAAAACCATAATTTCCTTTGTTCTGAATGATTTTGACAGAAGGAAATTGAGTTGTCAACAATTCGATAGAGTTGTCAGTCGACGCATTATCAATTACATAAATTGTTGCGTTTTTAGAATTGTTAATAACCGAAGGTAAAAATTGAGGCAATAATTTTTCGCCATTCCAATTTAGGATTGCAATTGCTGTTTTCATGAATATTTAAAAATTACAAATCGGCATATTTCCAACGTTTGTGGCTCCAAAGCCAATTATCTGGATGTTGTTGAATAGTTTGTTCTAAATGATGAAAAAATTGATGAACAATTTCATTTTCTTCAAATTTATCTCGTTGAGGTTGTAGTCGAATAAAAGTTGTGTGATAATGACCGCGTTTTATTTTTTCGGTTTGACAAAAGACAACAGCCATATCTTTGCGGCGTGCAATTTTATCAAAACCATTAAATACGGGAGTTCTCTGATTGAGAAAATCAATAAAATAATGAACAGCCGATTGTTTTGGACTTTGATCTGCGACAAATAAATAGGCTAATTCTCCATCATTTGGAGCTTTCATCATAAAACGCAACACATCTTTCATGTCCAATGCTTTTGTTCCGAAACGCCCACGCATAGCGTTGATTTTATCGTTCCAAAATGGATTTCGAATTTTATGATAAACAGCTGCACTTTCTTTTGTTGGTAAATGTTTCACCGTTCCAATAAACCATTCCCAGTTAAAAATATGCCCACACATCAACATGACATCTCGTTTTTCAGTTTTTATTTCATTAAAAACGTCGAGATTAGAATATGTAAATCGTTTGTCCAATTCTTCTTGAGAAATAGAAAAACTTTTTAAAGTTTCGACCAAATAATCACAAAAATTTGCATAGAATTTTTTATGAATTGCTTTGATTTCTTCGTGAGATTTTTCAGGAAAAGAGTTTTCTAAATTTGTTCTAATGACACGTCTTCTATAACCAATAACCGTGTACAACAGAAAGAACAGAAAGTCCGAAAATCTGTATAAAACCGAAAGTGGTAAACGTGAAATTTGAAAAATTATGAAATAAAAAATGCTGTTCATTTAACAAACAAATAAGCGACAAATTTACGAATTAAATTTGTTCGTTGCTTGCCAAATTGCATCTTTCGGAACAGGAGCTACAATTGTCAATTCTTCTTTTTTGACAGGATGCTCAAACGTGATGCGATGCGCATGTAAACAAATGCTTCCATCAGGATTAGAACGTTTAGCGCCGTATTTCAAATCGCCTTTGATAGGACAACCAACTGAAGAAAGTTGCGCGCGAATTTGATGTGAACGACCTGTAAATAACTTCACTTCGACACAATGAAAAGTATCCAAAGCACCTAAATAGGTGTATTCTAAAATTGCTTTTTTAGCATCAGGCGTTGGTTTAGAATAAACAGTTGTTTTATTATTTTTTGGATTTTTCTTTAGATAATGTTCTAATCTTTCGAAGTCTTTTGACGGTTTACTTTGAACAATTGCACGGTAAACTTTGTCAATATTTCGTTTCTGAAACATTTCGTTCATTCGTGTTAACGCTTTCGAAGTTTTAGCAAAAATCAACACACCAGAAGTTGGACGATCCAAACGGTGCACCAACCCTAAGAAAACATTTCCAGGTTTGTTATCGCGTTCTTTTATATAGTTCTTCAGACTATCGATAAGCGGAATATCGCCTGTTTCGTCTCCTTGTGCTAATTCACCTGCTTTTTTGTTGATGATTAACAAATGATTATCTTCGAATAAAATTTTTGGATTCATGAGTGAGTTTTGAGTGGTGAGATAAAAGTTTTGAGTTAGAATTTCCTCAAGTTGTTATTGAAAAACTCACTACTCAAAACTTATTACTCATGACTTATTTAATATTGTTCATTCACATTTGGAAAGTCGCCCGATTTTACATCCAGAACATATTGTCCAATTGCTTGGTGAATTTGATCTTCTAAGTTTAAATATTTACGAACAAATTTTGGTTTGAATTCGTTGTTTAATCCCAACATATCATGTACAACTAAAACTTGACCGTCGCAACCTGCACCTGCACCAATTCCAATTGTAGGGATATTAACAGAGGCTGTTACTTTAGCAGCTAAATCAGCTGGAATTTTTTCCATTACTAATGAAAAACATCCTAATTCCTCTAATAATTTAGCATCGCTAATTAATTTTTCTGCTTCCGCATCTTCTTTTGCACGTACTTTATATGAACCAAATTGGTAAATAGATTGTGGTGTAAGACCTAAGTGTCCCATAACAGGAATACCAGCATTTACGATACGACGAATAGATTCTTCAATTTCTTTTCCACCTTCTAATTTGATCGCATGTGCACCAGATTCTTTCATGATTCGAACAGAAGACTCTAAGGCTTTTTGTGGATCAGATTGATAAGTTCCGAAAGGTAAATCAACCACAACCAAAGCACGTTTAGCTCCTCGAACGACACATTGAGCATGGTAAATCATTTGATCCAAAGTAATTGGTAAAGTAGTTTCGTGACCAGCCATTACATTCGCTGCAGAATCACCAACTAAAATAACTTCAGTTCCAGCCGCATCTACAAGCGAAGCGATTGTAAAATCGTAAGCCGTTAACATCGAAATTTTTTCTCCGGTAAATTTCATGTTACGCACAGTTTCGGTAGTGATACGTTTGATTTCTTTATTTACAGACATTACGTTTATATTTTTAACTTTTGTAAAGTTAATTTGAATATTAAGACAGAACTAATTTTGACTGATATTTTTTCCAGTTTGACAGATGAGGAATAAGATAAACGGTTAGTTAAAAATGAAATAACAATTTTCACAATTTTGTAAAAGTAAATATACTTGTCTATTTGCTCATTTTTAGTAAATTGGTGTTCGAATTGAGAGAATTTCACTAAATTTGTTCTCTTAAACTAATTTTAAATAACCATAAATGAAAATAGCAATAGTGGGGACAGGCTACGTTGGTCTGTCTAACGCAATTTTATTAGCTCAGCGTAATGAGGTAGTGGCGTTAGATGTTGTTCCAGAAAAGATTGCAATGCTCAATGCAAAAAAATCTCCAATTGAAGATAAAGAAATTATAGATTTTTTGCAGAATAAGGAGCTTAATTTTCTTGCGACTTTAGACAAAGAAACTGCGTATGCAAATGCAGAATATGTGGTTGTTGCAACGCCTACGGACTATGATCCAAAAACAAATTATTTTAATACATCAAGCGTAGAATCGGTTATAAAGGATGTCAAGCAATATAATCCGAATGCTGTAGTTATTATAAAATCAACTGTTCCGGTTGGTTTTGTTGAAGATTTAAAATCACGATTAGACTATCAAAATATTATTTTTTCTCCCGAATTTTTGCGAGAAGGAAAAGCTTTATACGACAATTTGTATCCATCAAGAATTATTATCGGTGAACAAAGTGAAAGAGCAGAAGTTTTTGCTAATTTGTTAAAAGAAGGAGCAATTAAGAAAGATATTCCGACATTGTTTACACATTCAACAGAAGCAGAAGCAATCAAATTATTTTCGAATACCTATTTAGCGTTGCGTGTCGCTTATTTTAATGAGTTAGATAGTTATGCACAAACATTCAACTTGGATAGTAAACAAATTATCGAAGGAGTTGGTTTGGATCCTCGTATCGGTTCGCATTATAACAATCCATCGTTTGGTTATGGAGGATATTGTTTGCCAAAAGATACGAAGCAATTATTGGCTAATTATGATGCAGTTCCGAATAATATTATTCAAGCAATTGTTGATGCAAACAGAACGCGAAAAGATTTTATTGCAGATTCTATCATTGCAAAAAATCCTAAAAAAGTTGGTGTTTACCGCTTAATTATGAAATCAGGTTCAGATAATTTTAGAGCATCAGCAATTCAAGGAGTAATGAAACGTATCAAAGCAAAAGGAATTGAAGTGGTGGTTTATGAACCAGTTCTGAAAGAAGATTCTTTCTTTGGATCGAAAGTGATGAATGATTTTGAAGCTTTTAAACAAGAATGTGATGTGATTATCTCGAATCGAAATGCACCTGAATTAGCTGACGTGAAAGAGAAAGTTTATACGCGCGATTTGTTTGGAAACGATTAAAAATAACAACTATAAAATACTATGAAAACTATTTTAATTACAGGTGGAGCTGGATTTATCGGTTCTCACGTTGTAAGAGAATTTGTCTTAAAATATCCTGAAACGAAGATTATCAACCTTGATGCATTGACATATGCAGGAAATTTAGAGAATTTGAAAGATATCGAAAGTAAATCAAATTATGAATTCGTAAAAGCTGATATTACTGACGCAAAACATATATTAGAAGTTTTTGAAAGACATCAGCCAGATGGTGTTATTCATTTAGCTGCCGAATCTCACGTGGATCGTTCGATCACAAATCCATTAGACTTTGTGATGACAAATGTGATTGGAACAGTAAACTTATTGAATGCTGCAAAAACAATTTGGAACAATAATTTCGAAGGAAAACGTTTTCATCATGTTTCTACAGATGAGGTTTTTGGCGCTTTGGGTGATGAAGGATTCTTTACGGAAGAAACATCGTATGATCCGCATTCACCATATTCGGCATCAAAAGCATCTTCGGATCATTTTGTAAGAGCTTATCATGATACCTATGGTTTACCAATTGTGATGACAAATTGTTCGAATAATTATGGGCCAAATCATTTTCCAGAAAAATTAATTCCGTTGTGTATTCATAATATTTTGAACGGAAATCCGCTACCTATTTATGGAGATGGAAAATATACACGCGATTGGTTATTTGTAATCGATCATGCAAAAGCGATTGACTTGGTTTTCCACGAGGGAAAAAATGGAGATTCTTACAATGTAGGAGGTTTCAACGAATGGAAAAATATCGATTTGGTAAAAGAATTGTGTAAACAAATGGACGAAAAATTAGGTAAAGAAGCGGGAACTTCAGAACAATTAATCACTTTTGTGAAAGATCGTCCAGGACATGATTTACGTTATGCTATTGATGCAACTAAAATCAACGAAGAATTGGGTTGGAAACCATCGGTGACATTTGAACAAGGTTTATCTAAAACAATCGATTGGTTTTTAGAAAATCAAGAATGGCTGGACAATGTAACATCTGGCGATTATCAAAATTATTACGAAAAACAATATAATTAAAAAAGGGTTTTATAGGTTAATGAAGAAATTAATCTATAAACTTAAAACCTTAACCTAAAAAGTTTTTATGAGTTTAAAAACAGTAGTTTACTCTTCTGACAAAAAAAACACATTTCCTCAAGGAATTAAAAAATATATTTAAAGATATATCAAATTCTCACTTTTTAGCTTTTCAGATGGCTAAAAGGGACATACAAGCACAGTATAGACAGTCTTATTTGGGTATTTTTTGGCATTTGCTCCAGTTATTATTAACTAATTAGTGTGGCTGTTTTTAAATGGATCAGGTGTTGTTTCAGTACAAGGAGTTGGTATTCCTTATCCTTTGTTTGTTGTGATTGGTACAATTTTATGGAGTGTATTTGCTGATACAGTTCAAAGCTCTATGGTTTCTGTAAACGCAGGAAAGGGAATTATTTCTAAAATTAATTTCCCTAAAGAAGCGCTTCTAATGGCTGGTATGTATAAAATAAGTTTCAATCTAGGATTGAAACTTATTTTGTTAGTCGTCTTTTTAATTTATTTCGGTGTTAATTTAGATATTAATTTTCTCTACTTTCCATTTCTATTGGTGGTACTTTTAATTTTTAGCTTTGCTATCAACAATATCCCAGTTTATTATATCAATCAGATTACTGCCGTTTATACTTTTTCCGAATATATTCACAGTTAGCAAAAAATCATTCAAATCTTATAAATATTAATAATAAGGAGGTTAGCAAATTAAAGAAACTTTAAAAAAAAAGCTAAATAATTCACAAAAGAAACTAATTCATAAAAGAATTAAAAATCATATTTTTTTTATTTTGAAATACTCAACGTTTGATATTTCGTATATAAATTATATTAAAGATATTGGCTTTAGAACATCTTTAAAACTAATAAAATGGAAATGACAACATTTCTACTAAATTAGAGTTACTAAAAAAATCAAGATTACTAAAATTACTATATAAATTAGGACTATTTAAAGGATATAAATACCTATAATTAGAAAAAGCTCATATTAATCGGTAACAACTTTACTTTACAACAAAACCTAATAGCTAACCTCTACTAATCTACATTTAGCAAGAAACACTAAACAATCTGTTTGTATAAAACAAATCAAAATCAAAATTAAGCAATCCACAAATTTATTCAGCATCATTATAGCTAATATACATGAAGTATCATCACAAATTCCTATAACAAACCTCCTCTTTAAGTCGGCTTAGAGGCGACATAAAGGTAGCACAGAGGTAGCATAGAACTACTATAAAAATAACTTAGGAATACAGTTGAAGAAGTAAAAAATAATTAAAAAGGAGAAAAATAGAAATAAATTCGCTAAATTTAATTAATTGATTTTCAATAGTTAAATATAGTAAATTTATGGCTAAAACAGATAATGAATTTAATATAAATGGTAAATTAGGAAATTTAATTTTTTTTCAACGTAATGGTAAATCTTTTGTCAAAAAATATGCAGGCGGATTTGTTAATAGTTCAGCACAACAACATCCAAATACAATAGAAGTTAAGAGACGTTTCAAAGAATTATCGATGTTTTCCGCATCATTCAAGAAACACATACTACCATTCAACTGGAAACAAAAAGACGGAACTTTTCACAACCAATTGGTTTCATTTTTTTCTACTATAAAAAAAGAAACCAATCAATCTACCATGTACACAGCACTAGTAGAAGCCTACAAAAATGGTAAATTACAACATCGTTCACTCAACAAAAAGTGCAAACTATCCCCGTTTTATGTGGAATATAATGCCCAAACAAATGAATTAAAAATACAAGCAGGCCTAGTATTTCAACACAAATCCAAATTCCCAAACGCTTTTTTAGAAATCAGTATAGGATGGTTGGTTTGCACCGAAGAATTAGAGTTAAATCTTATCAATTTTCAAAATTTCTATGTTCCAATAGATAACCTTGCTACACCACTTGCAGAAATTAAATTATCACCACAAATACAAGAACAACAAAACTCATCAACAATTTTTCCTTTTGTCGGCATATCCATTGTGACACAAGACAACGAACAAGCTAAACTCTTTCATCCTTTTCACTATACACTCACCACATTCCTATAAATAAGAAAGCATAAGCTATAATTAGTAAATCTACTTTTCATTAAGAATATCTTAATTATCGTATAAAATAAATAATGATAAATAAATACGCTTAAAAAATAGAAGAGCAATGCCATCAAATAATAACTTGTATATTCTTACAAATGAAGTAACATTGTAAACAGCTAAATTAGAAACACTTAATATACACATCATGCAACAACCTCTTATTTCGGTTATTGTTCCTTGCTACAATCAGTCTATTTATATGGACGAATGTCTACAATCAGTCTTAGATCAAACCTATCAAAATTGGAAATGTATTATTGTAAATGACGGTACAATACCACAAAAAAACCTCAACTATGTTGAGGTTTTTTTCTATAAAGATTAATCTTATTCCTGAATTAAAAGTCGGAATCCTTCACCGTGAATATTCACGATTTCTACTGCTGGATCTTTCTTCAAATACTTACGTAATTTCGCAATATATACGTCCATAGAACGTGATGTAAAGTAATTATCATCGTGCCAAATACGTGTTAAGGCAATCTCACGAGGCATTAAATCATTTTTGTAAACTGCCAATAAACGTAATAATTCGTTTTCTTTTGGCGAAAGTTTCTGTGATTTACCATCGTAAATTAATTGTCTCAATTTTGCATTGAACGTAAACTTACCAATTTTGAAATCTTCTTGTTCAAATTTTTCTTCTTCGCCAGAATTACGTTGTAAAACAGCTTTTATTTTGTACAATAAAACTTCTGAATCAAATGGTTTTAAGACATAATCGTCTGCTCCAATTTTGTAACCATTCAAAACATCCTCGCGCATGTTTTTCGCTGTTAAAAATATAATTGGTTGTTCACTTTTTAGTTCTTTGATCTCTTTTCCTAATGTAAAACCATCTTTTTTAGGCATCATTACATCAAGGATGCATAGATCATAATCACTTTCTTTAAATTTGGTAAGACCGTCCTCACCATCGATTGCGTGCGTTACGTCAAAATCGTTTATAACCAAATAATCCTTTAATACACTTCCGAAGCTTGGATCATCTTCTACTAAAAGTAATCGTTGTTTATCACTCATTGATCTATGATTTTAGAGGGATTTTAATGAAAAAAGTACTTCCTTTTCCTGCTGAACTTTCTGCCCAAACCTGTCCGCCGTGAAGCTGAACGATTTTTTTGACATAAGCCAACCCAAGTCCATGACCTTTTACATTGTGTATATTTCCCGTTTCTTCTCTATAAAATTGTTCAAATATTTTTTTCAGAACGTTTTGCGACATTCCCATTCCTTTATCAGAAATTTCAATTAAAAAATTGTTGTCTTTGTTGTATGTTTTTACTCTAATCTCTGGTGTGTTTGGAGAGTATTTTCGAGCATTATCCAATACATTAATAACGATATTCTCTAAATGGAAGGGATCTCCTTTTACAAATGATTGTTCTGCGTTGTATTCCTCAAATATTGTACCATTTCTTTCTTCTACAATAAATCTTATCGGCTCAACACTTTTTTGTACAATACCATTCAAATTTACTTCCTGAAAATTCATGTCCATTTGATTGCGATCAAGCTTCGACATTCGTAAGACCATCTCAACGTGAGCATTCATACGTTTGTTTTCTTGTTTGATCAAATCTGCATAATATTTCACCTTTTCAGGATCAGTAAATATCTTTTCATTACGCAATGCATCAGACGCAATATTAATGGTTGCAATAGGCGTTTTGAATTCGTGCGTCATATTATTGATGAAATCTGTTTTGATTTCCGAACTCTTGCGTTGCAATTGCATATAATAAATTGACAAGGAGAAAACCGTAATAATAATCATGGTTAAGATAAATGTCAACGAAATAACTGGAACGGTTGGTGCAATAATGGCTAAATTTCGGTTAACAAAATTTGCTGCCAAATAATATTCGATATGATCCTTTCTATCCAAAAATAGCGGAACCATAAACTCAATTTTATTGCGATCGAAATCTTTTGATTTGACATTTGTTTCTGTCGAATCTTTTTTCAAAACTGCCAAAATTGGCATTGCTTGGTGAATTCCTCTGTTGCGTAATTCGTTTTTCAAAATAGAATCTAGCATCGCATAATTCACACGTTTGTCGATTGGCGTAGAACCAGCGTCCCAACGTGCAGCACTTTCCAATGTAAATGTTCCGTCTTGTAAAGCGTGTTCAAAATTCAGATTAAGATTCGGAATTCCTCTTGCAGAAGAATCTTTGTCTATTTTGAAAACGCGTTCTTGCGAATAAATATTCGCTTTCGTTAAGCTGTCATTGTATTTTCCAGATGATGGCAACATCGATTTTTCGACTACATAGCGCGTTACATAAGCGTACGTTACACCAAGCGAATCTTTGATGACTTGATTGGTTACAACTTGCGGTTTATCTTTATTTGATTTTAAATCAGATTGTATATTATTGAATTTCTTATAATAACGCTCTAATTCGTTTTTGTTTATTTTCTCTGTTGTATAATTCATCGCTTGGTACACATTGTTGTTAAAACTGTCTGTACCATTCTGAATTGTTAAGTTTAGCCAATAGAATTGAATAATTATCAATCCTATAAGCGCAACACTCATGATAACGATTAAGATTTTATAAAATCCTTTTTTCATTTATTTTTTATTGAATGATTAAAAATAGTTTAATCTTTTCTAATTTCTATCTTTTTGTTAAAATTTGGACGATTAAATCATTTTTTTGATTTTGATAAACGTTTGTTCCACTTCATTTTTCAAGTGAGCTAAATCGCCATTATTATCAATAATAAAATCTGATTTAGCGATTCGTTCTTCGTCCGAAATCTGATTGTTTATTCTCGCAAGAATTTCTTCTCGTGATAAACCATCTCTTTCTATAGTTCGTGCAATTCGCGTTTCTATATCGACCACTACACTTATCACAACATCGCAATCTTTGTAACTACCACTTTCTATTAAAATGGCAGCTTCTTTCATTACAATGTCCGATTTTTGAGCTTTTTTCCAATCTTCAAAATCTTGGAAAACTGCTGGATGAACAATTGAATTTAATAGCTTCAATTTTTCATTATTCTGAAAAACTTGTTTTGATATAAATGGTTTATTCAAACCATTTTCATTGTACGCTTCTTCACCAAAAGCTGCAATAATTTTAACTTTTACTTCAGAGTTTTCATTCTGAATCGTTTTCGCTCTTGTGTCAGAATTATAAACCGGAATACCTAATTCTTCGAAGAATTTTGCTGCTGTACTTTTGCCAGATCCTATTCCGCCAGTAATACCTGCTACAAAAGGTTGGTTGTTTTTCATGGTTTGAAGTTAAAAAAATGCCGAAGAATAATTCCTTCGGCAATCAGTTAAATATATGTTAACCTTAAACTTAGTTTTTTTCTTCTACTACTTTGTCTGATTTTTCAGCTTTGTCAGTCGTTTTTGAATAACGTGCAGCAGTTAATTCACGAGAAATTGCAGCCTTTTCAAATTTAATTTTTCCAGCTCCAGTTTCGATGATAACAGCGTCGTCATAAATTTCGTTGATTTTCCCGTGAATTCCAGAAGTTGTTACAACTTGATCACCACGTTTGATATCCGTTTGAAATTGTTTTTCTTGTTTCGCTTTCTTTTGTTGAGGACGAATCATGAAAAAGTACATAATTACGAACATTCCTCCGAACATCAAAAGCATAGACATTCCTCCGCCTTGTGCACCAGCTTGTAAAAAGATTGTTTGAATCATTTTTATATTTTATCGATTTAATACTTATTGTCCAAATGCTTGTTGCGCATTTTGATCATTTGCAGTAGCTCCAACAACGTTTGCAGAAATATCAAATTTCTCGTGACCGTTTACTGTGTTTGTTACTAAAGTTACTGTTTTTTGTTGTTTTCCGTTCATGTTTCCAGCTGTGTAAACAACTTTGATAGAATCTGTAGCTCCTACCGCAATTGGAGTAGAAGGGAATTCAGGAACGGTACAACCACAAGTTGCAGACGCATCGCGAATAACTAATGGAGATTTACCATCGTTTTTGAACTTGATATATGTTTCTACTTTATTGTTAGCTTTTACATCTCCAAAATCGTGATTTGCTTCTGCTAATGTTAAAACTGGAGCTGTAGCTGGATCTACAACATTTTCAGCTTGTTGAGCTGTTTCTTCTGCTGTAAAATTGTCGCTAGCTTTTTTCTCTCCACAAGAGCTGATTGCGAATGATAATGCAAATGCACCTAAAATAAATAATTTACTTTTCATTTTTATAATTATTTGTCTTAGTCAAAATTAAGAAAAAATAGTGATTATAATAAACCTCTACCGTATTTTGGTAAATTATTATTGTCTTTTAACTCTTTTAATGTTTTATCTAAGATTCCGTTAACAAAAACACGCGATTTTTCTGTCGAATAACTCTTCGCTAATTCCACATATTCGTTGATTGTAACTTTTGCAGGAATATTTGAGAAATATAAAAATTCTGTCAAAGCCATTTCTAAAATAATCAAATCGATTGTCGCAATACGATCTAATTCCCAGTTTTGAGCTTTTTCGTCAATGATTTTTCTTGTTTCTACTTGGTGACGAATAGTTTTACGGAATAATTCTTCAGTAAATTTTTTGTCATCTAAATCTTTGTAAACTTTGAACAAAGAAATCAACGGAGAACTGTTTTGACGGAACGATTTTATCGTTGTGTGTACCATCGCATTTGCAATATGTACATCGTCTGCCCACGTGATCTGAATTCCTTCTAAGTAATCGTGCAAATCTTCATATTCAGCAATAAATTCTACGAAAAAGTTCAAGATAAATTCTTTGTCTTCTTCAAAAGAATGTTTGTCGCTGCTCATGTACGTTTTGTACAATTCGCTTTCTGTCAAATTTTTAAAGATATTGTTTGGATAAGAATCATAAATATCCCAAAGTAAAAATTTGTTGTCATTTGAATAACGAGATAATTCAAGATTTTGTTCAATAATTTTGAATATTTTATTCTGAACAAATTTTAAATTTGGATTTAAATCTTCTTGGGTTGGAAAGTTTTTTGATTTTGCAAGTTCAATTTTATGCTCTGCAATGTCCTTTTGAACTTTAATCAAATTTAGGAGATAAATGTACAAATCATAGATTTGATCGATACTTTTCATCATATTTTTCTCGACCGCTCTTTCTTCGCCTTCAGTTCCTAAACTATTGTAAGCATAGATATTCTGCATTACTTTTTCGCGTAGTTGTCTTCTTCCCAACATAATTTCAATGATATAACGTCTAATAAATTGATGCAAAGGTAAAAAAAAGAATGTAATTTTGTTTTGTGAAATCATTACAAAAGTTAAATAAATTTTTATGGAAGTATAAATGGAGAATATTTTTGGGCTTCATTTTTACGATTTGTGCCAATTGGGTGCAGGTTTATTCCGTTACATATATTAGAGAAGCGATTAATACAGTTGAAGAATTGCTACGAAATTTTAAGAAAGAAGGAACAGATAACCTCGATCTTTTGAAAGATGGTTTGATGTATGCCAGTTTGGCTTTTTTCTTTTTTAAAGTTTTGGGAGGAGTTTTGACGGTTGGTACACGACAAATGATTATTGTGGCGTCGCGTTATATTGAGTTCGATTTGAAAAATGTGATTTACGATAAGTATCAAAAATTATCGTTGTCCTTTTACAAAAAACACAAAACGGGCGATTTGATGAATCGTATTACCGAAGATGTCGGATTGGTGCGTATGTATCTTGGACCTGGAATTATGTATCCAATTGATTTGGTATCGCGAGTTGTGATCATTGCGTATTTTATGTTGCAAATTGATCAACAATTAACGCTTTATACATTAGCTCCATTACCGATTTTATCATTGTTAATTTATAATGTTGCACGAAATATTAACAAGAAAAGTAAGCGCGTACAAGAACAACAATCTACGATTTCGTCATCTGTACAAGATACTTTTGCTGGAATTCGTGTGATAAAATCATTCAATTCGGAAGAATTTATTAAATCTAAATACGAAGTAGAAGCAGACGAATATCAGAAACGTGCGCTTAATTTAGCTCAAATTCAGGCAGCTTTTGGACCATTGATGGTTGTTGTAGTTGGTGTGAGTAATTTGGTGATTTTGTATTTGGGAGGAGTAAAATATATAGAAGGAACAATGGATATTGGTTCTATTGCACAATTTTTCCTTTACCTAAATATGTTAATTTGGCCATTTACTTCGTTGGGTTGGATTACAATGGTTGTGCAGCGTGCGGAAGCATCAATGTTTCGTATCAACGAATTTTTGAATGCTGAAACTGATGTGAAAGAAAAACAATTAGTCAATCATGAAGTAGAAGGAACAATCGAATTTAAAAATGTGACGTATATCTACGAAAACACAGGAATTAAGGCGTTGGATAATGTTTCGTTCAAAATTAATAAAGGTGAAACTTTAGCGATTCTTGGAAAAACAGGTTCAGGAAAATCGACAATTGCTTTGTTAGTTGCGCGTTCGCTGGAACCGACTTCTGGTGAAATTTTGATTGATGGTAAAAATATTCATGATATTAATGTAGAATCTATTCGAGAAGAAATTGGTTATGTTCCGCAAGAAGCTTTCCTTTTCTCGGATTCGCTAACCAATAATATTTTGTTTGGTTCTGACGATACAGATGAGCAAACGGCTGAAATTTTTGCGAAGAAAGCTGTTGTTCATGATAATATTGATCGATTTAAAGAACGTTACGAAACAGTTGTTGGTGAACGCGGCGTTACGCTTTCTGGAGGTCAAAAACAACGTGTTTCTATAGCTCGTGCATTGGTAAATGATCCGAAAATATTAATCTTTGATGATAGTTTGTCTGCTGTAGATACCGAAACCGAAGAACAAATCTTGAATAATTTATCTTCTGAGATTAATGGTAAAACAACCATCATTATTACGCATCGTGTGTCTTCTGCAAAGCGCGCTGATCAGATTTTGGTTTTAGAAGATGGTCATGTTTTAGAAAATGGTTCGAACAGCGAATTATTAAATAAGCATGGTTATTATTATGAATTGTACAATAAACAACTGCTAGATTAAGTTTATTTATATAGATTTAATAAAATAATAGAAAATAATTGTTTAAAACGTTGTTATTTTCTTAATTTTTTTTAGATTTGTTAGGAAACATTTAACAATTAAACTCTATTTAGACTTATGAATGATTTTGAAAACCAAGAAAAGGTGGATGCAGAAGGAGTCTTTTCAAAGGTATTAAGGGCTGGAAGAAGAACTTATTTTTTCGATGTCCGCGAAACAAGAGCAGGGGATTATTACTTGACGATTACTGAAAGTAAAAAAAATACGCAGGAAGATGGAAATGTGTATTACAAAAAACATAAAATCTACTTGTACAAAGAAGATTTTGAAAGTTTCAAAGATATGTTAGACGAAACGACCGATTTTGTTTTTGCTCAAAAAGGACAAGAGGTAATTTCGGAAAGACATCAGAAAGATTTTGATCCAAAAATTAAAGTTGTGGGTAAAGACGAAACGCAAGTTGAATCTTTTACCAATATCGATTTTGACGATATATAGACTTTACTAAATATGCGTAAAAAGAAACCTCCACTCAATAATTTGAGCGGAGGTTTTTATTTATGCTTGAATATTTTTATGTCTCCTATCAACAATCCTCCATCTTTTTCAAAATCTATATTATCCAAAATAGTTAGATATTTAGTTATATTCTTTTTCTTGAGAAATTTGTTTAATATTATTGAATATATTCTTTGAATCTCATAATCAAACTCACATAATAGAGATTCAAGATCATAAGATTCATCAATATCTTGATTTTTTATTAATAGAATTTTATCATTTTCTAAATCAACCCGTGAAATTTCGTAAACATCAAAATCTTTAGAGTCATTGCTTATGTAATTCGTAGAGTGAGCACCAATTTTATTTCTTAATTCAATTATTTTATACTTTTTTAAATCATTAACTATTTTGGATTTGTGTGGAATTTTATGAATCTCAATTAAGTTAATTATTGCTAATTGTTGTTGATAAACAGCATTTAAAATTCCGTAAAGCCTCAGGTATTGTTCTCCTATATCTAGTATTTTAGTAGGTCCAGATAATTTAAATTTTAAGTAATTTTTCTTGGCGTATTCTGTGTCATCAATTACGTATAGAGCATTTAATAATATATTCCAATCAAATTCTTTTTCAAAGTAAAAGAATTTAATAACATCTGATTTAAAATTTTTAGATTTTTCAGGATTCCATTTAATTGAAAAATCACTTAAAACTTCATTATGTAAATCTTTATATTTACTTATAATAGACCTATTGTCCATATTTATTTTTTCTAAAATTACAATATTTTAATTTATCAGCTTTATTTAGTAAAATCATTTAATTACAAAATGTCAAGTAGAATTTATTTCAGGTTCGCATCTCGTGAGATTCTGAAACAGGTTCCTTTAGATTTGAAAATCTTAAATTGTAGTATAAAAAGAAGAGAAAAGAGTTTGAGTACACTATAACGAGTTCA